>NZ_JACSKL010000004.1:0-213198 GCF_018617585.1 Exiguobacterium sp. s129 | reverse complement strand
AAACGGCTTGAGCCCTGTCGAATACAGGTCTCAAGCCGCCTAATTTGGTTTTCATTATTTGCCCTGTCTACTTGACGGGGAGCAGTTCATTTGCTCGGGCATGCTCGGACTTACAATTTAATCATTTTGCTCGACGACTTCATCGCCGCTTGAACGGTACGATACGTAGAATATCCAGTCTGTTCGTCGTGAACCGTGTTCAGTTGTTTCTCCTCTGACTTAGATGTTACGATTTGCTTGAAGGCACGATACGCGTCTAGAAAAACCTCACGCTCGACTCCACCTTCATTCGCTTGTGCGACGACATTGTAGAACTCGACGACTTCGATCAATTCATCGGTCGTCCAATCCGGATTAATCGGATAGTTGATTTGCATAATGTTCACCTCGACACTCATTGTATCAACAAAAAAAACTATTGCAAGTTACGTCAGAAATCTCTATAGTTTTTTTGTTGCTTCTTTTTTAAATCAACATATAAATTAACGATATCATTCATCTAATAAATAAACTGATTCCAAGGGGGATTTACGATTGAAATTAAAAGGTGCTACTCAGCTCGAAACGCCACTATTTGACACGTTACTTGAACATGTCGACTCAAATCCGATTGCGTTCCATATTCCTGGTCACAAGAGCGGGAAAGGGATGGATCCGGAGTTTCGTGACTTTATTGGCGAAAACGCCCTAAAAATTGATTTGATTAACATTGCCCCACTCGATGACCTTCATCATCCAAAAGCGGCAATCGCTGAAGCGGAACGCTTGGCGGCAGAGGCGTTCCGTGCTGATGAGACCTTTTTCTCCGTTCAAGGAACGTCGAGTGCCATCATGGCGATGATCATGGGCGTCGTCGGACCGAATGAGAAAATCATCGTTCCACGTAACGTGCACAAATCGGTCATGTCCGCGCTCGTCTTGACGGGTGCACACCCGGTCTTCATCCACCCAGAATTCGATGAGACGTACGGCATCGCGCACGGGATTACAGCAAGTGCCGTAGAACGCGCACTCGAGCTTCACCCGGATACAAAAGCCGTACTCGTTATCAACCCGACTTATTTCGGTGTCGCGGGTGATTTGGAGCGAATCGTTGACGTCGCTCATGCACAAGACGTGCCCGTACTTGTCGATGAGGCACACGGCGTCCATCTTCCGTTTCACGATGAACTCCCACTCTCGGCGATGCAAGCCGGAGCGGACGTGGCGGCAACGAGCGTGCATAAACTTGGCGGCTCGATGACAGGAAGTTCCATCTTGAACGTACGCCGGGGTCTCGTGTCACCAGAGCGGATTCACGCGATGCTTTCGATGATCACGACAACTTCAACATCATACTTGCTCCTCGCTTCTCTTGATGCGGCGCGTCGACAGCTTGCGACGAAAGGTCATATGATGAACGAACGTGCGCTTGACCTTGCTCGAGCAGCACGTACAGCAATCGGTCAAATGCCGAACTTGTCGGTTTACGGACATGCGGAGCTTCACTCAGAGTCGACTTATGCACTCGATGAGACAAAAGTGCTCGTGTCGGTTCGTGAGCTCGGTGTGACAGGATTTGAAGTCGAGAAGTATCTTCGTGAGAAACACCGCATCGAAGTCGAGATGTCAGATTTATTAAACGTGCTCTTCATTGTCACGTCAGCAGACGATGAGTCGACGATTCAAGCATTGATTGAAGCGATGCGTGACGTCGTGTCCGTTTATCAGAAGTCTGGGAATGACTCACTCTCGATTATGCTTCCTGAAATCCCGCCATTGGCTCTTAGCCCGCGTGATGCGTTTTATGAAGAGACGGAGACAATCCCTCTTGAGAACGCCGTCGGACGCATTTCAGCGGAATTCATTATGGTGTACCCACCAGGGATTCCAATCATCATTCCAGGTGAGTTGATCACAACGTCGACACTCGAATACATCATGGCCAACATCGAAGCCGGTCTCCCGGTTCAAGGTCTTGAAGATGAGTCTCTTCAGATGATCAAAGTCATCCAACAAACGAAAGCGATTCGCTAAACAAAAAAATGAGCCGGTCATCGTGACCGGCTCATTTTTTATGTCATCTCAGAAAAGGTGGCTGTAGATGATCGAATTGCTTCCCCTATTGCCTATTATAAGAAAACGCTTACATGTTTTCAAGTGTCAATTTCTTCAGATGCTTCTGTTTTTTCAACTAGGCAGAGTCGTAAAAATTCAGCGACGTGTTCTGTATCATTCAAGTTAATGCCGAGCATCGGATACAATTGACGGGGCTCTTCTAAAGCATGTAGATCGAGAAGGGCCGATTGACCGGTTTGCATACAGACGACTAATACCTTGCCCATAAATTGGTGTGTATAGACGAAACCAAAATCATAGCGGGCAGCTTCTGTCTCAATCCCGGTGAAACGTACGCGACTCGTCTCAGATACGGTATATAATAACTCCTCATCGAATGCCATCAGGATTCCCTCCCTTCTCTCTTCACAAGTATTTTCCTTTATACTACAAGTATGAAACCTAAGGAGAGAGTCATCATGAAAATTGAGTATGCCAAATCGTCAAATCAAGAAGCACTCGTAAAGTTGATGCATGAGCTATGGCCCGACGCCCCGATTGAGGAATTGCGGATGGAAGTCAAACTCGGTCTTGCTTCAAAAAAAATGCATTATTTCATCGCATCCTCTGACACAAAAGCGATTGGATTTTGCCAGCTCAGCTTCCGGCATGACTACGTGCCAGGTTCAAGCATGTCTCCGACAGCCTATGTGGAAGGAATCTATGTCATTGAAGCAGAGCGTCAAAGAGGTGTCGCCGCCCGTCTGATTGATGCTGCCTCAACATTCGCGGCAAGTCATGGTTGTATCGAACTGGCATCAGATACCGAACTTGAAAACGAGAGCAGCCAACAGTTCCACGAGAAAATCGGATTCCAAGAAGTCGAACGCGTCGTCACCTATATCAAAAAACTCTCTCACGAAAAGTGAGAGAGTTTTTACTAGCATACTTATTTAACGACGTGGATTGGCATACCCATTGCGATTTCAGCAGCTTCCATTGCCATCTCACCGAGTGATGGGTGAGCGTGGATTGTAAGTGCGATATCTTCAGCAGTCATACCAGCTTCGATTGCGAGACCAAGCTCAGCAATCATATCTGAAGCGCCAGTACCCGCGATTTGAGCACCGATCAAGAGACCGTCCTCTTTGCGAGTGATGAGCTTCATGAAGCCGTCTGGCTCGTCAAGTGCAAGTGCACGACCGTTCGCTGCGAATGGGAATTTCGAAACTGTGATTTCGAGTCCTTCTTCTTTTGCGAGTGGCTCTGTGTAACCAACAGTTGCGAGTTCAGGATCTGTGAAGACGACTGCAGGGATTGCAGAGTAGTCGAGGTAAGCTGGCTTACCTGCTGCTGCTTCCGCTGCGATTTTCGCCTCGTAAGATGCTTTGTGTGCAAGTGGTGGTCCAGGAACGATATCACCGATTGCATAGATGTTTTCGTTCGAAGTCTTACACTGGTCATCGATTTCGATGATTCCACGGTCGCTGATTTTAACGTCCGCGTTCTCAAGGCCGATGTCGCCTGTGTTTGGACGACGACCAACTGTGACGAGGACATAGTCCGCTTCAACAGATTGCTCTTCACCGTTTACTTCAAACTTAACAGTTACGCCGTCTTCCGTTTCTTCGACGCCTTTAGCAAGTGCGTTTGTGTGGATTGTGACGTTCCCTTTTTGTTTGAGTTTCTTCTTAACGATTTGCGTCATTTGTGGTTCGAAACCAGACAAGATGTCGCTAGCGCCTTCTACAACAACTACTTCTGTATCGAAGTTAGCGTATGCAGTACCGAGCTCCATACCGATGTATCCACCGCCGATGACGACGAGTTTCTTCGGTACTTCAGGAAGTGCCAATGCGCCAGTTGAAGAAAGGACGCGTTTTGACCATTTGAACGATGGAATCTCGATTGGTGTAGAACCAGTCGCAACGATCGCTTTTTTGAATTTGTAAGGAGTTGAGCTGTCTTCTGTGATGACACGAACTGTGTCTTCAGAAGCGAAGAAAGCTTCACCTTGAACGATTTCAATCTTGTTTCCTTTAAGGAGACCTTTGACACCGCCAGTCAATTTGTTAACAACTGACTGTTTCCAGTCTTGAACTTTTGTGAAGTCCACTGACACGTTGTCAGACGAGATTCCCATTGAATCATGTCCTTTAGCGTGTTGGAAGTTGTGTCCAGCTGTGATCAACGCTTTCGATGGGATACATCCGACGTTTAAGCAGACACCACCGAAGTTGCCTTTCTCAACGATTGTTACTTTCATTCCGAGCTGTGCGCCACGGATTGCGGCAACGTATCCACCAGGACCGGCACCGATGACAAGCAAATCAGTTTCTTGTGCGAATTCTCCTACTACCATGTTCTTATCCCTCCATCATTAGAAGTGCTGGGTCTTCGAGCAAGCGTTTCACCATGTTAAGAGCGTTTTGTGCAGTCGCACCGTCGATGAGGCGGTGGTCAAAGCTGAATGAAAGTGCAAGTACTGGCGCAGCAACGATTTCACCGTTCTTCACGACAGCTTTCTCAGCGATACGACCGATACCGAGAATTGCAACTTCTGGGTGGTTGATGACAGGTGTGAACCATTGTCCACCAGCAGAACCGATGTTTGTGATTGTGATCGATCCGCCTTTCATGTCTTCCCCAGCGAGCTTACCTTCACGAGCTTTACCTGCAAGTTCGTTAATGTTTGTAGCAAGTGCATAGATTGATTTACGGTCTGCATCTTTTACGACTGGTACAACGAGTCCGTTGTCCGTGTCAGCTGCGATACCGATGTTGTAATAGTTTTTGTAAACGATTTCTTCGTTCACATCATCGATTGAAGCGTTGATTGTTGGGAATGCTTTCGCTGCAGCAGTCAATGCTTTCACGACGAATGGCAAGTACGTGAGTTTCACGCCTTGGTCAGCCGCGACTTGTTTGAAGTCTTTGCGGAGTGCGACGAGTTTTGTAACGTCGACTTCGTCCATGAGTGTAACGTGTGGTGCAGTGTGTTTCGAGTTAACCATAGCTTTCGAGATGGCTTTACGGATTCCACGGATTTTCTCACGTGTTTCAAGTTCTGGAGTCGCTGACTCGTAAGGCTTGATTTCCGTTTTCGCAGCTGCTGCTGGTGCTACAGAATCTGTTTTCTCTGTTGTAGCTTCTGCAGACGGTGCTTCACCGTTCGCGAATGCATCGATGTCTTCTTTCAAGACGCGGCCGTTGTCGCCAGAACCGTTTACTTCACGGATGTCGACACCTTTTTCACGTGCATATTTACGGACAGATGGCATTGCGATGACACGCTCAGATTTGTGAAGTTGAACGTCGCGTGGCGCGTCTTCTTTCACATCTTCTTTTACGTCTTCTGTCTTCTCTTCTGCTTTTGGTTGTTCAGGTGTCTCTTCTTCTTCACCTGCTGGTGCGTCGCCTTCGATGTCAAACGAAATGAGGACGTCGCCGACTACGGCAACTGTACCTTCAGAAACTTTAACTTCTTTGACTGTACCGTCGACTGGAGCTGGGATTTCAACGACTGCTTTGTCGTTTTGTACTTCTAAAAGAACATCGTCCTCTTTGACCGTATCCCCTGCTTTTACGAACCACTTGACGATTTCACCTTCGTGAATACCTTCACCGATATCTGGTAATTTAAATTCAAATACTGCCACTGGTTTTTCCTCCCATCAATTCATCATGTAAACACGACAAGGGAGATAATTCTCCCTCATCATTTATTCGACACGATCTTAGAAGTTCACAACTTCCTTAACTTTTGCAACGACATCTTTATGGTCTGGTAACCACATGTCTTCACCTTGTGCAAATGCGAAGACTGTGTCTGGTGCAGTTACTCGAAGAACTGGTGCTTCGAGGTGAAGAATTGCGCGTTCTTGAATTTCAGTTACAACGTTTGCTGCGATACCTGCTTGACGTTGTGCCTCTTGAACGACGATCGCACGACCTGTTTTCTTAACAGATTCTACGATTGTGTCGATATCAAGCGGGCTCACTGTCATGAGGTCGATGACTTCAACGTTGATGTTTTCTTTTTCGAGCTCTTCCGCTGCTTTAAGTGAAGTGTGCACCATCGCACCGTAAGTGATGATTGAAACGTCTGTACCTTCACGTTTCACATCTGCTTTACCGAGTTCGATTGTGTAATCACCTTCAGGTACTTCGCCACGGAATGAACGATACAATTTCATGTGCTCGAGGAACACAACTGGGTCGTTGTCACGGATTGACGCGATCAACAAACCTTTTGCATCGTAAGGAGTCGATGGAATAACGACTTTAAGACCAGGTGTCTGAGCCATCAAACCTTCAAGGCTGTCCGCGTGAAGCTCAGGTGTCTTAACTCCACCACCGAATGGTGAACGGATTGTGATCGGTTGGCTGTAAGCGCCGCCTGAACGGTAACGCATACGTGCCATTTGAGCTGCGATTGAGTCAAATACTTCGAATACGAATCCGAAGAATTGAACTTCCATAATCGGACGGAATCCAGTAAGACCTAGACCGATTGCAAGACCACCAATCCCTGATTCAGCGAGTGGCGTGTCGAAGACACGGTCTTCGCCGAGCTCGTCTTGGAGACCTTCCGTCGCACGGAATACCCCACCGTTTTTACCAACGTCTTCTCCGAAGAGAAGTACTTTCTCGTCGCGTTTCATTTCAACGCGCATCGCATCAGTAATCGCTTGGATCATTGTCATTTGAGCCATAACTTACTTCGACTCCTTTGCAGTATATTCTTCAAGCTGTTCTTTCAAGTTTGAAGGAAGTTCTTCGAACATGTTGTTGATGAAGTCCGAAACTTTTTGTTTTGGTTCTTTGTCAGCTTGGCTGATTGCTTCTTTCACATCAGCTTTCGCTTGCTCGATCACTTCGTTCTCCATGTCTTCGTTCCAGAGTTTTTTGTTCTCAAGGAAGAGACGGAAACGTACGAGTGGATCTTTTTCTTGATACTCTGTGTCGAGTTCTTTTGTACGGTAACGTGTTGGGTCATCCCCAGCGAGCGTGTGTGGTCCGTAACGGTAAGTGAGTGACTCGATGAGCGTTGGTGTTCCTTCGAGTGCGTCTACGCGAGCTTGTTGTGTCGCTGCAAGCACTGCAAGAACGTCCATTCCGTCTACTTGGATTCCGTTGATTCCAGCTGCAACAGCTTTTTGCGCGATCGTTTTAGCTGCTGTTTGCTTCTCAACTGGTGTCGAAATAGCGAAGCGGTTGTTTTGAACGACGAAGATTGCTGGTGATTTGAATGCACCTGCAAAATTCAATCCTTCGTAGAAGTCACCTTGTGATGAGCCACCGTCACCTGTGTAAGTAATAGCGACATTTTTGTTGCCGTTGCGTTTGAGGCCCATAGCCACACCCGCAGTTTGAATGATTTGTGCACCGATGATGATTTGCGGCATCAATACGTTGACACCTTCAGGGATACGGTTTCCTGCCACGTGTCCACGTGAGAACAAGAACGCTTGATAAAGCGGAAGTCCGTGGAATACGAGTTGTGGAATATCACGGTATCCTGGAAGAATCCAGTCCTCTTTGTCGAGCGCGTATTGCGTCCCGATCATCGTCGCCTCTTGACCTGCCACTGGCGCATAGAATCCTAGGCGTCCTTGACGGTTAAGTGAGATGGCGCGTTGGTCCCAGATTCGAGTATAGACCATGCGGCGCATGAGTTCCTGAAGTTGCTCGTCCGTTAGGTCAGGCATTGCGTCTTGGTTGACGACCTCACCCTTCTCGTCGAGAATACGGAACGTTTGGAAGTTTTCTTCCACGTTTTGAAGTACCTGAACGTTGTTCATTCGTTTCACCTCATCCTTTCAACTATGAGACAATTGTCTTTTTTGTGATCAAACACTATCTCAAATCTTACGTGTATCTGTCCAAAAAAGCAATCTGTATTAACGTAATTCAGGAAAGTTATGCTCTCCTGCCGTTTCCTAGTTAGTATAAAACGGGTTGTTATAATAACGCAAAAAATATGCTTACTGAAATAAAACGCTTACATTCAAGGGATATGACATTCATTTTGTCTCTGTATCATTTTCGTTTCACCTTCTGTACCATCCACATTCTTCTCTCTTTAAATATGATATAATCAATCATATATGTTTTATAGAAAGGAAGTTGCACATGTTAACGATGAAAGACGTCATTCGCGAAGGAGACGAACGACTCCGCACACGTTCAATTGAAGTACCGATTCCTCCAACCGAAGAGGACTTGGCGTTACTCCACGAAATGGAGACGTTCCTCGTCAATAGTCAAGACCCAGAGATGAGTGAAAAATACGAGTTACGAGGTGGTGTCGGAATCGCCGCGCCACAACTCGGGGTAAACCGTCGTTTCTTCACAGTCTTGCTACAAGAAGAGGAAGAGACGTTCAAACTTTCGATTTTCAATCCTAAAATCACGAGCCACTCTGTCGAACAGACATTTTTAAATGGCGGGGAAGGATGCTTGTCAGTCGATCGCGTGGTCAAAGGAAATGTACCTCGTTTTCGTCGAATCACATTAGAAGGGTTCGACCGAGACGGACAGCCAATCAAGCTGCGCCTTCGGGGAATGCGTGCAATCGTGTGTCAGCACGAGCTCGACCATTTGGACGGCATCTTGTTCTATGACCGAATCAATACGTCGAATCCGCTAGACACATACGGCGAACCGATTTAACATGTTTAGCTCGAGAAAAAGGGCACTGTTGTTACTATTCCCATTTTTATTTCTTTTAATCGGCGGATGTGTGCGCATTAATTACGATGCGACCGTGCATTACGATCAATCCGTTTCTCTCGAAACCACGTATGCTTTCCGCGACCACCCAGTAATGAAGTTGCTCAATCTCAGGCTCGACTGGGATACGTGGAAGGAGCAGGCGGAGGAAAACGGGTACGAGACAGAAGATTATTCAAGTGCCGATGACTATGAAGGAATGGTCTTAAAGAAAACGTTCCGCAATGTGGATGAGTTGCAACAGATTAAAGAAGAATGGAAAACGGGTCCAGCCGGAATTCTCGTCCCACCTGACATTCAATTCGACATCGAGCAGCGAGATGGCATCTGGTTTGACTCTTACACGATGCAGACGAACCTCGACCTCCGACTTGACCAGGTTGACTTACCGGGTGTCGAACTATCGGGCTCTCCGAAAAAATTAGCCGAGCGCTATATCCGTCAAGCCGACATTCGTTTTAACTTGACCGTTCCGACCGGTGTGTTTGTGGAGGACGGGACGGGACTTGACCTTCGCTCGATGAAGCATGTCGAATGGCAAGTGTACGGAGGACGTCAAAATAATTTAACACTCGTCGCCCATGTACCGAACGTTAAAGCATGGGTGATCACCATCATCGTATTGGTGGCAACCATCATCTTAAGTTATTTCATTTGGCGCAAGTATAGACGAAACGTCGGCAACCCTAGAGAAACGTCAATTCGTTCACGTCTGTTGGGGTTATTGATTGTTTCCCTCTCGCTCGTATTGATTGTCGGGACATTCCGACAAGAATTGGCGAATGAGCGACAATCCGAGGCGATTCGCCAAGCGTCTCAGACGAACGAATTTATCCCTACTTTCGCGGTGCATGGTCTACTTGGGACTGACCGAACGTTCCTCCGCTTCTCGCAAGCGATGGAAGAGAGTGGTCAGGCTACCGACGGCGCCCTTTGTACGGTAACTGTCAAAGGAAAAACCGATTGCGAAATTTATGACTATAGCTCGAATCGTCCAATCGTTCGAATCGAGTTCGAGGATGCAGAAGCTTCTTTGAACAATCAAACGAAATGGTTAAATTCAGCCATTGAAACGTATAAGAAAACGAGAAACCGCTCATTCGATCGCATGTATATCCTCGGTCATAGTATGGGTGGCGTTGCAGCAGCCAACTACATTTTGAATCAGGAGACATACATCGTCGACAAGTTCGTCACGTTTGATAGTCCATTCGGCGGCACTCGACTCGCAAACTTTGGCCTATCGGCTAGTAACTTTGGAATCAACACAGGTAGCCCAGCTATCCGTGACTTATCACCCAACTCGGACGGGCTACAAGCGTTCCAGTCAAAACTGGAGACATGGCCACGATCCGTACAAGTGCTATCCTTCTCTGGACGAGGCGGCGAGTTCAATCTGATTGAGCCGGAGAGTTCTCTGTTACTAGAAGAATATACAAATAACATTCAAACAGAGACCGTACCGTACGATCATTTCTCGCTTCACCGTAAGAGTGACGTCTTGAAAGAGACCAGGAAATTCTTATATGAATATACGAATGAGTTTAATCCAATCGAGACGAACTAACGTCAAAACAGCTATCCCCAATTTGAGGATAGCTGTTTTTTAGTATGTCATCGTCCATGTCACTTTTTGAAGCCAATACATCACGTACTTTCCAAGTGGGAGATCGGTTTGAATCTCGTCATATGCCACAGTGTACGTTCCATCCTCGTTATTCCATAAGCGATTGAAATAATCGTCTACTTCATCAAAGAAAGCTGTATCCTCTTCTCCTTTTACCTCGACGTCTGCCTCAAGGTTGTAATCGTTCATATTTCGTGTCGTATAATTCCCTGAGCCTAGGACGACTGTCTTCTCTTCCCCGTCCACAAAGAGGATTTTTGGATGATATTGTTCCTTGCCGACATCATACCAACGAATTTCGATTTGTTCAGGATTGACGGTATTTAGTTCTGCCGTCACAGGTAAGTTCGGCAATCCCGATTTTGAACGACCAAATGCGTTCGTATTCGGGTCGAGAATCATGTTCACGGTCACGCCTCGGCCGGCGGCATCCTCAATTGCTTGAATGATATTTCGGTCAGCCAAGTAGAACATACCGATCCATATCGTATCGCCGTCCGCCGCTCCATTTATCGCATCGAGCACCGACTCCTGAATCTTCCCTTCCGTGACGTAACGAATCTCCATCGGCGCCTCGTTCGGCGCGCTTTCGATCTTCGATAATGCGTCATCGTCCGGGAAACGTCGTGCATCGCCTATTGAGAACGTCGCGACTGCTTGTTCCCCTTTAGCTATCTCTTTTAAAATGGGTCCTTTTAAATGAACACCGACATTTGAGTGATACCCACTCGCATCATGCGGGTTCGCCGATAATACGAACCCTTCATTTTCTGTCACCATCACTTTTCGGTGGTTCGCTTTAATGTTCAGCAATCTTAAATACGCCCGAACGGTAATATCCGGTGCCGACGAGGCCATCGGATTCGGCAACCATCCGTCCTGACTATCCCCAAACCATTGAAGCGCCATCCGATAAAACGTGGAGTACAAAATGTTTGGGTCACGAAGTGCGTCGAGATTCGTGTACACAACTTCCACCCCCGCCTCTTCTAGCACATCGAAGTGGTCGGAAACGTGCCCGTTATACGTCGTATTGATATCGTCTGTAATAAAGACGACTTTCAAGTCCGGGTACCGCTCCATTTGCTCCAGCAGCGCTGATGACAATCGCGCCGTGATATCCGGATATTGCCGGTCTTCATTCGAATAAGGGTTGAATAAGAAAAAGTCCATGACGATATATTCCTCGGCTTCCTGAATTGCTCGCTCGACTTCATCAAAAATTTCTTGCTCAATAATTTCTGTATCATCACCCTGATATGTCAAATCATGAAGAAAATCGATTTGGTCATCCGAAATGAGATAAGGTTCAGATTGTCGTGACACCCCTTCCGGTAACGGTTTCACTTGGTGATACACAAGTGTGATAAGAAAAATGACAGCGATGATGGCCAATCCCCACTTGAGCCATCCTTTTTTCCCTTTTTCCTTAGCCATGAGTTCCCCTCCTCCTTTGTAGTTCAAAAAACGGGCTGTAGTCACCTACAGCCCGTTTGATCATACTTCCATAATAATCGGCAGGACCATCGGGTGTCTCCGCGTCTTTTGTGCCAAATATGGTGTGAGCGTATCGGATACGAGTTGTTTCATTTCCGACCACTTCATCTGTTTATTTGACAACCCTTGCTCGACGGTTTTCTTCAACAAACGTTCGCCGTCACGAATCAAGCTACCCGATTCACGCATATAGACGAATCCACGCGAGATGATATCCGGCCCTGAAACGAGTTTACGTGTCTTGCCATCGATACTGATGACAACGACGACGAGTCCATCTTCAGAAAGGATACGACGATCCCTTAATACAATATTCCCGATATCGCCGATTCCATTCCCATCAATGTAAACGGCGTTCGCAGAAATTTTACCGGTGACCGCAGCCGACTCAGAATCGACAGCAAGCACTTCCCCGTTATCCATGACGAAGCTATTTTCTTTCGGAATCCCGACTGATTCAGCAAGCTCCGCATGTTTCTTCAGCATGCGATACTCTCCGTGAATCGGCATAAAGAATTTTGGATTGAGAAGACGAATCATCAACAACTGTTCTTGTTGTGAACCGTGTCCAGACGTGTGAATGTTCGTCAACTTCCCGTATACGACGTCAGCCCCTGCTTTATACAGCTGGTCAATCGTCTTTCCGACCGAGATGGCGTTCCCTGGAATCGGAGAAGATGAGAAGATGACCGTATCTCCCGGGATGATCGACACTTGACGGTGTGTCCCGTTCGCGATACGACTAAGCGCGGCCATCGGTTCACCTTGTGAACCGGTACAAAGAATGGCAATCTCGTTCGGATCATAGTGACGCATTTGATTCGCTTCAATGATCATCCCTTTCGGAACGTTGATGAATCCGAGTTCTTGCCCGATTGTCATGACTTTCTCCATCGAACGACCGAAAATCATGAGATGACGTCCTGTCTCAGCACACGCATCGACGACTTGTTGCAATCGATAAATGTTCGATGCGAATGTCGCGAAGATGATTCGACCGTCTGCTTTACGGAACGTCTCGCTAATCGTTCCCCCAACGACGCTCTCACTCATCGTGAAGCCTTCGACTTCCGCATTTGTCGAGTCAGACAAGAGACAGAGCACGCCTTCTTTTCCAATCTCCGCCATCTTAGCGAGATCGGCAGGTTCACCGACTGGTGTGAAGTCGAACTTGAAGTCACCTGTATGGACGATGTTCCCCTGTGGTGTTTTGACGACAACACCGAGCGAGTTTGGAATCGAGTGCGTCGTTCGGAAGAACGAAATGCTCGTTTTACGGAACTTGATGAGTGAATCCTCATCGATTTCGTGGAGTTCCGCCTCACGCAACAATCCATGCTCCTCGAGTTTTACTTTAATCAAACCAAGCGCAAGTTTTGTCGCGTAAATCGGTAACTGAACTTGCTTAAGTAAGAATGGAATTCCACCGATATGGTCTTCGTGACCGTGCGTGATGAATACCCCTTTTACCTTGTCCTTGTTTTTAATCAAATACGAGTAATCCGGAATCACATAGTCAATCCCAAGCAAGTCATCCTCTGGGAACATGATTCCCGCATCGATGACGATGATTTCATCTTGGAATTGAACAACGTATGTGTTCTTCCCGATTTCTCCTAGTCCGCCTAATGCGAACACGGCTGTTTGGTGGTTCTTAACAAACTTCATTTAATCTCTCCTTACTTCAATTATTAATACATCTATGTGAAACATAAGTGATTCTCGAATATGTCCGTAAGATTCTTTTTTCATTATAGCTCATATCATGGCAATATTTCACTAACGATGTGATATTCGTGGTAGTTTCCCTATTTCGTGTTATCCTTTTAGTGGGATCAGAAAACATATTTTTTAGACAAAGAGAAAGAATGGTGAATCAAATGGAAGAGCAAAAAGTTGTTTTTTTCGACATTGACGGCACACTTTTACATGAAGGTAGCTATATTCCACCTTCAACGATTTCAGCGATTCAAGCGCTTCGTGAAAATGGCGTCGAGACGTTTATCGCGACGGGACGAGGACCAGCGATGTTATCGGATATCCCGGAACGCGTCGGAATCGATAGCCTTGTTTGTTACAACGGTCAAATCGTTGTGCATAAAGGTGAAATCGTGTATCGCAACACACTCTCTAAAGATGCGCTCGGTCGTTTGACGACTCATGCCACGTCGAACGACCATACCCTCGTCTACCTGGGACAAGATCGCGGCGGCGCTTCAAAACCGGATGACGCCATCGTCAAGCAATCGCTCGGAGAACTCGACATGCCGATTCCTCGCTACGAACCAAACTTCCACGCAGAAGAAGACGTTTATCAAACGCTCCTTTACTGTACACCTGAAGATGAGCATCACTATCTCAATGCCTATCATGAGTTCGACTTCATCCGCTGGCATCCACATGCGATGGACGTCATCAATAAAGGTGCTAGTAAAGCTGATGGCATTCGTCACTTTATCGAAGCGAACGGTTATCGACTCGAGAATACGTACGCGTTTGGAGACGCTTTGAACGACTTGGCCATGCTCCAATATGTAGGGACAGGGATTGCCATGGGAAATGCCCGTTCTGAAGCGAAAGACGTTGCTGACTTTGTGACGAAATCGATTCTTGAAGATGGAATCGAATATGGATTGAAAGCGATGAAATTAATCTAAAAAAAGAGACCTCTTGCGTCAAACCGCCGAGTTGGATCAATCGATTCAACGATCACGGTATCGCTCAAGAGGTCTTTTTTTATTTCGAACGTAACGTCCGTTCAAGTCTATCGAGATCGGTATCTTTTCCGATGATAATCAAAATATCTTCTGATAAGATCATCTCATCCGCCTGCGGAGAAATGAGGACATCGTCATCACGACGAATGGCGACAATGTTGACTCCATATTTTGCCCGTAAATCCAAATCGATGAGCGATTTATTCGACAGCTTATCTGACGCTTTGATTTCCACGATTGAATGTTCATTTGATAATTCAAGATAATCTAAAATACTCTGGCTCATCAACCCGTTTGCAATCCGAACGCCCATATCTCGTTCTGGGTGGACGATATTATCTGCACCGATGCGACGGAGAACTTTTTCATGGTAATCATTTGTCGCTTTGACAGTGATGATTTGGACGCCAAGTTCTTTTAAGATCAACGTCGTCAAAATCGAAGCTTGAATGTTTTCACCGATGGCAACGATAACGTGTTCAAAGTTACGAATCCCTAAACTCTTCAACACGTTTTCATCTGTCGTATCCGCGATTACGGCATGAGTAGCTAAACCCATAAACTCATTGACGCGTTCCTCATCTGAATCGATGGCAAGAACATCGTATCCGTTTGAAGACAACTCACGGACGATCGACCCACCAAATCGCCCTAAACCAATGACTGCAAATTCACCTGTCATAATCCTACATCCCTTTCCTACACATGGTCTCTTCTTGATTCTTCGTTCAGTGTAACTGATTCCCTTTCAAAACTCTACTTAAAACAAGATGGGATCTCCTTCATGTGAAGGAAATCCCATCTTTAAAGTCATGCTTTTCCGCTCGAACGTTTCCCGCGTACATAATCGTTGTCAAACAGGAACAAACGGAGCAACAAGTAGAGCGCCGGAACGAGAAGGAGCAATCCTAAGATGAATACGACGACGAGTGCCACCGCCATCGACTCGTTGACGACACTTCCATTGATATCGATATACGGATACAAGATATAAGGTAAGTGTGAATATCCGTAGCCGAACCATGCCATAAAGAATTGTCCCATGACCATCAAGAAAGCAATCCCGTAATTTCGCTTCATATAAACGAATGATACGGCAATCACGAAGAAGAGGAAGCTCATTGCGAACCACCACCAGTTTCCTCCTAAGATGCTCTCGTAGTGCCAAGCAGCTTGCGACTTCAAACCGAAGAAGACGAGCCCAGAAGCAATAATCGTCGGAACGCTCCAGAAGAGCGCCCATTTTCTGACGAGTTCGACCGCATTTTGATCGCGTGCTTTGTCCGCATAGAACAAGAGGAACATCGCGCTAATATAGAGGACTGAAACAATCGCCAAGATGACGACTGTCCATGAATAAAAATTGGTGAACAACTTCGCGCCGTCAAAGAAGACGCCGTTTTCCGTCTCGGTGATGAATCCACCTTGACTGACCGTCAATACGGTCGACATCGAAGCTGGGATGAGTAATCCTGTGGCTCCGTATAGGAACATATACAGCGTGCTTTCTTTCGACCCATAGTTCGCGAATGCGTAAAAGCTACCGCGAATCGCAAGTAAAATCAACACGACGGATGCCGGAACGAGTAACGCCGTTCCATAGTAATAAGCTGTATCCGGAAAGAATCCGACAATCCCGACGAAGAAGAAGACGAAAAACACGTTCGTCACTTCCCACGTCGGTGACAAATACCGTTTAACGAGACGGTTCACCAAGTGATCCCGTTTTGTATAACGGCTATAGAATGCGAAGAAGCCAGCACCGAAGTCAATCGATGCGACGATGAGATAGCCGTATAGGAACGTCCATAAGACGGCAATCCCTAACTCTTGAATTTGCATGTCATACCCTCCGATCACACTTCATCCGCAAACATCGCTTCACCACGATGTTCGGATTGTTTTAGTTCTTTCCCTACTGGGTTCTCTTTGAACAGACGTGATAGAACGACCACTGTGACTGTTCCGAGCACCGCATAGAGGATCGCGAAAGCGACAAGCATCCAACCGACATTCGCTGATGTCGTAGCTGCTTCACTCGTACGCATCAACTCATAAAGCGCCCACGGTTGACGACCAAATTCAGCGAAGAACCAACCGAATTCAATCGCTGCCATCGCAAGCGGTCCACCGGCTGCAATCGCAAAGAGCATCGGTTTACTGAACTGATTCAAACGTTTAATATAACGCCCTAATACGAACAGGAAGGAAATCAGCGCTAGAAGCATCCCGATTCCAACCATCGCATCAAACAAGTAGTGAACAAAGAGCGGTGGCTGGTCTTCTTTCGCAAATTCATCGAGACCTGTCACCTCATAGTTCGGAACACCACCAGCAAGAATTGAAAGCGCGTAAGGAATTTTTAAGGCGCCGCGGACTTCATATCCGCCCTCACCGTCATCTTCTAACCATCCACCGAGAATCAATTCCGCTTCGGAGGAGGTTTCAAAGTGCCATTCGGCTGCTGCTAATTTATCCGGTTGATATTGTGCCAAATACTTACCTGAGAAGTCTCCGACAAGTGCTGTCGCAATCGCAAAGATCAAGGCGACTGTCATCGTCAAGCGAAGACCTTTTTTGTGATATTCGATTGACATCTTGTCCAGTTGATTACGACGTTGACGTAACAACTGTACAGCTGCAATCGCTGCTAAGATGAACGCAGACGTTAAAATTGCAGACGTCAATACGTGTGCCATCTTCGTTGGCATAGCTGGACTGAACATCGCTTCAAGCGGACTGACGTTCGCCAAACGACCGTCAACGATATCAAATCCTACCGGTTGGTTCATAAAGCTGTTTACCGTTGTGATAAAGAACCCTGAGAACAATGCACCGACTGCGACCGGAATCCCGAGAAGCATGTGATGCCACGGGTTTTTAAAACGATCCCACGTATACAAGTAAATTCCGAGGAAAATCGCTTCGAAGAAGAAAGCGAACGTCTCCATGAATAGTGGAAGTGCAATCGTTTGACCCGCAACACGCATCAAGTTCGGCCATAATAACGAAAGCTGTAGACCGATTGCTGTACCCGTTACTACCCCGACCGCTACGGTCACGACATAACCACGTGACCACCGGCGAGCCATGAGGGTATATTTCGGGTCTTTTTTACGAATTCCTAAAAATTCAGCCAATAAGATTAAAAGTGGAACCCCGACGCCGAGTGTGGCAAAAATCACATGAAAACCTAATGTGAGTGCCGTCAATGCTCGGCTCATCAGGACAGGATCTTGAAACATCTATTGATTACCTCCTATCTCTCTCTATCGCTTCGAACCCATGTATGAAACGACAATCACAGATGAATACCCTTCGATACTTCCATCATAATGATTTTATATTGTGCTGTAATGTCTCAATGCTCGAGTTTGCAAAATGTTCACATTTGAGCAATCGCCACAGAATTGTCGCTTTACATTCATATTTGATTCCCTTTTTGCTCACACTTCACTCTTTTTTGGGCACACTAAAAGCGGTCTCAAATGAGACCGCTTCGTGTTATTGAATCATGACCGTACGGAAATAGTGGTCAAACAATTCAATGGCTACTTCAATCGCTCGTTCGTCCGGGTTGAGTGTCGATTGATGGAGACCCGACCCCATATCGTTCACACCTAGCCAAACCATGAATCCAGGAACTTGTTTCAGCATATATCCGAAGTCTTCCCCTGTCATGGCAGGAACACACGTCTTATACGAATATCCTACCTCTTCGACCGCTTCTTCGAACTGATAAAGATAGCGTTCATCGTTGACGACCTCGTGATAGCGATTGCCGAATTCAAGGTCGATTTGAACGTTATACGTCATTTCGACACCGGCGATAATCTGACGAATCCGGCTCTCGAGTACAACCATCTCCTTGTCAGATAACGCACGTACCGTTCCATCTAACTTGGCCGTATCGGCGATGATGTTCTCTTTTGTTCCCGCTGCGACTTTCCCGATGCTGACGACCGCACTCCCCATCGGATCGATGTTCCGTGACACGATGGTTTGCAGTTGCATGATGAGGGCGGCTTGGACGATGACGGCATCAATTCCTGCGTGGGGGAATGCACCGTGCCCTCCCTTCCCATGAATCGTAATATGGAGTTCACGTGCACTTGCGAATAATACACCCGGTCTAGACGCTACCATCCCGACCGGATATTCCGGAGCGACATGTAATCCGAATAGCGCGTCCGGACGGAAGTGATAGAACAATTCGGATTTCGCCATCGGTTCTGCCCCGCCCGGCCCTTCTTCAGCCGGTTGGAAGAAGACGACAAGATGGTGGTTGAACGGGACTTCGACCGCTCGTTTGATCAATCCGAGCGCGATAGACATATGGACATCATGGCCGCACGCATGCATCATACCTTCATGAATCGATGCAAACTCCAATCCGGTCTCCTCGGTAATCGGTAGCCCATCCATGTCGGCTCGGTACCCAATCGTCTTCTCCCCGACGAGACCATCCACGCGAACGAAAAGGCCCGTCCGCCAGTGCGTGATATGAACACGCGGCGAATCGAGCGAACGGATCAGTTGTTCGAGAGTCGCCTGTGTTTTAAATTCTTCATATCCAGCTTCCGGGATTAAATGCAGTTGTCTTCTTGCTTCGATTGCCCAATTCATGATTCAGTCTCCTTCGTAACTTCTTCAACAATGTTCCAAAATGCTTGTACTTGTGCCAATTCCAACATCGATTCTGTCGACAGCATCCACGTGTCCCGAACGAGCGGGACACCACTCGAGGACGTCAACGGAATCTTGTTCATTTCATTGACATCTTTAATGGTCGACTCCGGTAAAATGGCGAAGCCGATTCCATGTAACGCCATCTGTTTACACGTTTCAATCTGATCCACGACGAGTGTGGTGAGCGGCGGGCTCGAAAATCGTTCCTGCCACCATTCTAATATTTCCTGGTAATATGTCGAGTCGCTCTTAAATTGAATAAATGAGCGTTCGTTATTTTTTAGCTGGGCGAGATCTGTCATTTTTAAATCGACCAAGTGTAAGGAATCAGAGAACAGCTTCATGCGTTCCCCGCGCCAATCCGGATTTCCCCGAATGATGCCGATATGAAAATTCTCTTCAAGCATGTAACGCATCATTTCACTCGACCATCCGGTGACTAACTTGACACGGACAGACGGATATCGCTCCACGAACGTCTTTAACACCTTCGGGAGCCAATACTGTCCCATGATGGAAGCGACGGCAATCTTTAACGTCCCATATACTTCTCCCGGATTTGCCGTCAGCTCGCTGCGTAGCTCTTGTTCTTCACTGTACATTTTCTTGGCGAACTCGATGATTTTCTCCCCGTCTGGCGTCAAGGCAAGACCACGTGTCGAACGAACGAAGATCTTTTTTCCCCATTGATGTTCGATTGTCACGAGCCGTTGACTGAGCGCTGGTTGAGAGACGAATAACCGTTCCGCCGCTTTGCGCATATTCAATTCTTCTGCAAGGATAATCAACACTTCTACTTCCGATACTTGCATGACGTCACCTGTTTCTCTATCATTTGAAAGATTGTATACTGAATAAGTATTTGTTTCAATGTATCATATCATGTTTATTCATCAATTTGATTGTTAGGAGGAAATCTGATGCAACGCCATCATTTCGCCTTTATCGTTGCGACCGTCGCGACGCTTGGCAGCCTTTACTTCTCTGAAGTCATGCTCTTTTTACCGTGCAAATTGTGTTGGTTCCAACGCATCTTTATGTATCCACTCGCCATCTACTACTTGACGATCATGTTGACCGCCCGCGATGTGAATCGATTGTTTGTCGGAATTATGGCCGGCGCCGGCTGGTGTATTAGTCTTTATCACGTCATCCTAGAACGTATTCCGAACGGAGAAGCCTTCTGCACGAACGACTGTCTCATTCGCTGGGTGAATTACTTTGGTTTTGTTACCATCCCACTTCTCAGTTTTATCGCCTTTACATGTATTCTCATTATCCAATTCGTCCCGTTCAAAAAAGCGTAAGACGTACAAAGGAGAAGCCGTCATCATGACGGCTTCTCCTTTTCTTATTGCCACCACTCGTCGTACAGAGAAGCAGGCATGTGATGCTTATGACGTGAACGTTTGAAAATCGTCTCAATCCGCTCTGCAATCACCGGGTCGACGGATTTTCCTTCTAAATAATCATCTAATTGGTCATATGTCATGCCGAGCGCCACTTCGTCAGGCAATCCCGGACGACCGTCTTCTAGATCGGCTGTTGGCACTTTATAAATAACACGTTCATGTGCCTCTAGTTCATGAAGGAGAGCTTTCCCTTGACGTTTGTTCAGACCAGTCAACGGTGTGAGGTCACACGCCCCGTCTCCGTGTTTCGTGTAGAATCCCGTCACATATTCCGCTGCATGGTCCGTGCCGACGACAAGGGCACCAAACGTTGCCGCGATATCATATTGCGCCTTCATCCGTTCACGCGCTTTCGTGTTCCCTTTATGGAAGTCACTCAACTCAAGACCTGTCGCTTGTCGGAACGCTTCTACCGATGCGTCGACGGCAGGTTTGATATTGACGGTGAGCGACTTATCCGGACGGATGAACTCGAGGGCGAGTTGGGCATCATCTTCATCATGTTGTTCGCCATACGGTAATCTTACCGCATAAAACGTGTAGTCCCCCGCATCTTCCGCTCGTAGTTCTTCCATGGCGAGCTGACACAGTTTCCCTGCCAAACTAGAGTCTTGTCCACCTGAAATTCCAAGGACAAGTCCTTTCGCACCGGCACGTTTCACATACGCTTTCAAGAAATCGATTCGTTGACGAATTTCCGCCTGCGGATCGATGGTCGGTTTGACATGTGTTGATTCGATAATATGTTGTTGCATGAATGACCCTCCCATAATTCTCTCATTTCGTTTTATTGTCTGATAATTCACAAACCCCGTCAACTAGCGACGTACAAAAGAAAGACGGAAACATTCGTTTCCGTCTCATGATTATTGAATTTGGAATGACGTAACTTCTCCACCAATCGGTGTCAATTCGAGGAATAATTTTTGACTCTCGGCTGGTGCTTCATCGAGCAATACGCCAAATGTGAAGCTTCCACCTGTCACTTCTGCCGCACCTTGGGCATACAAGTTATGCCCGTCTGACACAGACCATTCAAACTCTACTTCTTCTGTGAAGCCACTGACTTGAATCATCGTATCATTCAAATCAATTTTCACGTCACGGAACGCACCGTCTGTTTGCGGTTCAGATGCAGGTGTTTCTTCTGGTGTTTCAGTTGTGTCCTCTTCTGGCTCTTCTGCTACTCGTTCAACAGTGAAGAACGTCTCATCAGTCACAGCGATTTCTGGTGCTCCATCGACTTGACCGAGTGCGATCACTTCGACCGAGTATTCACCAGCTGCCAATTCTAATGGGAATACCTCATCGAAGATCTTTTGTTCATCCGCTTCCCACGTCTCTTCGATAATCGATTCCGTAAACATATATTCGCTACCATAGTCAAATACGGTTTCGTCACCTTGTTTGATGATCAATTGGAAGCGTTGTGAAGAGTTGAACGTCACTTTCGCCGCCTCTTCATTCGGGTTTGTCATCTTGACAGTTGCTGATAATGTATTGGCTGACGCATCATATGCCATTTCCGTGTCAAGCGTTAATGGAGCTGGTGGTTCAGACGAATCGCTATTCACTTGACTCGGTTTCGCCTCTTCTTTTCCACATCCTGCTACGACTAGTATGATTGCCGTCACGACGGCGAGTAACCAAGTTTTTTTCATGGATCCCACTCTCCTCAACAAAATAAAAAAACGTCTATAGCACCAGTGTATACAAAGTGCAGACGTTTGTAATGATTTTCCTTATATTATTTACCTTTTTTACGAAACTTTAGCTTGTTCCATGTACTGTTGCCAACCGGTCATGAACAACGAATCAGCGATATCGAGATCAGACCGGACTTGAGCCGAAATGGAGAACGTCTCACTATGCATCGATTCAAACGTGACGACCATCGTCTCTCCTACCACTTCTTTATAAGCTACAAGTTCAGGCGTTTCTGCAAACAACATCATAAGTATGGCTCCTTTGTTCATCTGTGATAAACCTAGTGTACCAATCTGAAACCAAGATGTAGGTCCTATCGTTCGACAGGAGAACAGTGACATTTTACCTATTGTCGAAACGCTTACATCAAATGTTAGTCAAATGGTGAAATGTGCATATAAGATATCGAAAAAGAGAGGGAATCCGCCTTGAAGACCCCTCTCCTTTCCTGAAAATGTAAATGAAATTGATTCATCACATGTCGAACGAAACATCACTTCGTGCGGTTTGAAATTTGTTGCCATACAGTTCCGAGAGCCGTTTCTCCGCTTGTGATCCGTTCTTTTGCGAGTCGTGCCTGCAATGAAACTTCAAATTCGCGGTCTTGTTCGGCAACTGTCAAAGCCGGAACAGCGCGTTCGTCTCCACAATCGAACAAGAAACGAGCCGCACGCCAACGAACGAGTTTATTCTTATCTTTCAGCGCCTCAATCATCGAAGGTTGAGATTGAGGTAACGCCCAATCTGAGACCGTATCCCCAGCCGTACGTCGCACGATC
Organism: Exiguobacterium sp. s129; assembly: GCF_018617585.1. Lineage (GTDB taxonomy): Bacteria > Bacillota > Bacilli > Exiguobacteriales > Exiguobacteriaceae > Exiguobacterium > Exiguobacterium aestuarii_A. The sequence goes on along the minus strand of NZ_JACSKL010000004.1, from coordinate 189,998 downwards.
GGAGAAGCGTCCACAAGAGCTTGTTCGATATATGTGACATATTCCTCACGACGTTCTTCAAACATCCCGATCATAACGACAGCTTGTCGACGAATCGCCATCACGGAATCTTCGAGTGCACGGCGGAAATACACCATATTCTCGTCTTGAATGTCCAATTCGTCTAAGAAAGCCATCCGGTCTTTCCAATTGTCAGATTGCAAGTGGTTCGCATTTGCTTCAAAGTCAGCCTCGCGCCCAAACGCTCGAGCCACGATACGCTCCACTCGTTCTTGTGGATACGCAGCTTCTAACTCTTCTTGAGCGACGACACTGACCTCATCCAGTTCACCATAGCGTGGGGCTTGCTCCACCCAACGACGGTCTTGAATGACATTCTTCACTTGTGCTTGAACTTCCATGGCCGCGTCGACGAAACGTTTCGATAACCCGATCCGTTTTTCCTCGTCCCCTTTGACGAGTTTCAACTGCATCGGGACATCGAGCACGAACTGGACGGATACATGGACCGGTTCATAGTCTGTATCCATCTGTGCAGATTCGACTTCCTCGACTTGTTCTCCGAACGCCCGTCGGATTTCATTCATCACGTCATGCCAGTCATGTTTCGGATGACGCTCGACAGCGAGAAAATCAGATACCGCATATACGGATTTGACGCCTCGAAGCCCAACGATTTCTTGAATAATGGCTGGGGCATCCGTACTCGCTTTGTCATACGTGGTGCCTCTCCCTTCAAACGGAGGGTCCACAATGATCTTCAAGTTATTTGGACTTGGTGTCGGTTCAATTGCTACTAGTTTCATCCTCATCACCTCACTCTCAATCGTGACGAAAATGACAAAAAAACGCAAGCGAGTCGCTTGCGTTCGAGTCACCCATCTATTCTATTTAGAACAACGCGATAAACTGTTGGAGTGAATACGTCGTACCATCCACAGTAAACGTGTCGTCCTCTGAAATCGGTTCAAGGAAGAAACGTTTTTCACCATTCTCTTTTACGTAACCAAAAATATGATTGGATTGATAGAACAATTCAACAATCGTCATCCGTCCAAACGTCATTCCATCGTTCATTACCGCCCGATCACCTAATTTGCCGCCATTGTACAGTTCGATGTAAGTTTCCATTTTGGTGTCGCTCCTCTTGTGTTTGTTTTCACAATTCCTTTCTATCAAACTAAAAGAGCGACTTCAAGTTAATTTTTTGCGTTACGCTTCCAAAATTCAATCCATTTACGATACTCCGATAATGTTCTATTAATTTGATGAATCGATTTCTCATCGTGTAATCCCGTATCGTCAATCTTCTCCTTACAATGCGTGATGAAAATTTCATTTCCCGGTAAAACATTTGCACGATTTGTGGCAAATACTTGTCGGAGATGAATTTGACATCTGGCCGTTCCAAGGATGCCTGGTGAGGCACCAGCAATCATGACCGGTTTATCTCGAAGTGGCGTCCCCGGCTCGAGCGATAACCAGTCGATTGCATTCTTTAAGACACCAGGGATGCTATGGTTATATTCAGGTGTGACGATTAATAGTCCGTCGGCTTCTCGAACGGACTGCTTCAAAGCGGCCACAGCTTCTGGTTCATCCGGATCAATCAAATCGTCGTTGAACAGTGGGAGCTCAATGGAAACGACTTCAATATCAAAATCATCTTGAGCCAATTCAATAATTGAATGTAAAAGAGCGGTATTAAAAGATTTCTTACGCAGACTACCCGACATGGCGATTAATTTATATTTTTCCATGCTCTACCTCCTGAATCCACTTATTCACGATTTCCGCTTCTTCTTCAGGACCTTCCATCATCCCCATGTGACTATATGGGACAATCGCTGTCATATGACGTTCTGCACCTAGAAACGCACGCTCCTCATTCATATTCGGATCTTTTTCCCCATAAATGAATAAACCAGGGAGTTCAGTCGCCTGAACGGTATCGACTTCGTCTTCACGATCCCGAATCGCACTTTGCGCGTTCACAACCCCTTCAACCGACATCTCGTACCCAATCTCGATTGCTTGTTGGATGAGAACAGGATTTGAATCCTTTGTAAAGACATTCGGGATCATCCCGTCGATAAACGGCTTTATCCCTTCTTCAATGACCTTGTTGATTGCCCCGTTCCGTTTTTCTTTCGCTTCTTCTGAATCAGAGGCAGCGGTCGAATGCATCAATCCAAAGCCGGATAACTCTGTAGCATAGCGACGAACAAGGTTGGTCGTTACATATCCTCCGAACGAATGTCCGATAACAAGTGGTTGTTCAAGATTTCGAAGTCGAATCTCTTCCATGACCCAATCTGCGAACTGGTCCATCGTTTCCGGTCCGACTTCCGTTCCTGCATGACCCGGAAGTGTGAGTGCATGAACTTCAGCGTTCAATAACGGTTCTAACTGTTCAAAATATGTTGGCGAACCGCACAATCCATGTAACAATACGAGTGCTTTCATATCATTGAGTGCTCCTTTTCTTCCCATTCTGTTTTAAGTAGCCGATACATCGTCAAATCCATGAACCGACCGTGGCTGTATGCATAATCATGTAAGAGGCCTTCTTCTATAAATCCGAGCTTTTGTACGAGGCGATTCGACCCCTCATTCCCTGGTGCCACCAAGGCGGAGATTCGGTGAAACTTGAACTCTTCGAATCCATGTTGGATGACGGCAGTCGCCGCTTCAAAAGCCACCCCTTGTCTCCAATAATGGGGAGAGACTTCGAATCCGATTTCAGCCCGGTAATATTGAGGCGTCCAATTATGAAAACCGATTGTGCCGATTAACTCGTTTGTCAATCGATCACAGATGGCCCAACGAATCGCTTTGCCTTGTTGAAACTGGTCTTTAAAATAGGCGATGACATTTTTCGCCTCATAAACAGCAAGCAACGGGTCCGACCCATAATAACGCATCACTTCTTCAGTGGATAAGATGGTATAAAGTGCTCTAGCATCACGCGGTTCTAGCTCTCGCAGGATAAACCGGGGCGTAGCGAGCTCAGGAAAACTACGTTTCAATCCCCACATGTGGAACCCGCCTTTCCTTTTCGTTTCCTCAAGTATACTTCTATTTTCCCAAATGTATCGAACTCAACCCTCTTGAACCGTCTCAAGATAGCGGAAATCATGTGTTTTTGCTACTATGAATGTAGTATGTCAAACTGAGGGGATACCATATGTCAAAACAACTCTTTTATTTAAAACAAGACCGAGATGTCCAGCGCTTTACGCTACATGGCGTGACATTGGCCGACATTACAGAGGCCCTTTCCGTTACGAGACCAATGATCATTTGTCGAACCGATATTAAAGGAATGAGGCAATCTTCTAGGTCGCGTTTCCGATATATCGAAGCGCATGAGCTCTCTTCATTCTCGTCTAAGTATTTAAATAACCAAACGACATTCACTGCAATCGATTTCCCGAACTACAATACGCTTGAGACGCTGTCGGATCACGAAATCGCAGAGATCCTGTTTTTAAGTCATATGGAGCGCGGGATCAAGAAACCGTTTCTGGATTCACTTGATAATGAGATTGCGTTCTTCAATGAAGCGAACGATCGTCACAGCAGTCTCTACATTCGTGATTGGTCGACAATCAATCGTTTCGTTCAAAACATGTTGCAAAGCAAACTGGACCGAGACATCCGAAACATTAGCTTCGTGCCGATTCCTCTCCCTGTCATCGATGAATTGCTCGAGTTGGCACCTCAAGGGCTCATCATCGATTTTGATCACACGAAACGAAGCCTGTTCAATCGTCAAATCGTGATTTCCTTCTATGTGGCCGGTCGCTACGAAGACATGTCCGTCCTCGAAGAAGACTTTGACGCCAAAAAAGAATCAATCGCGCTGAAAGGTCAGTTGTTATATCGTCGTCGCACGTGGCATATTGAGCGGTTATAAGGTCATGGATGTAAGAAATGGAATTGAACCTCTGAAAACGAGGTTCTTTTTTGCTATTTTCAGACCGATTGTTTCAAGTCAATTCCCTTCACGAGCGAGTGTGAACGCTATTCTTAAAAATTGATAACAAATTGTCTTAATTTTTTGTTAAATTAACACTTTTCTTTTTCGGACGAGGCGTTATACTAGGAATAACCTTCTGGAGGAATGGAAGGCAATATAGAGAAAGCGAGGTGAAAATCTATTCATCACGCGGATGGATAGATACACGAAATGGAACAACTGAAAGTACAAGGAGTCTCTTCGTTCACCAAGTTTGCGACGAATGGAAAAATGCTAAAACTTAAAGATGCTCACGCAGGGGAACAACGCATTTCACTTCAGGATGCGACTGACATTCAAGTCTCTCTGCTCGACGAGGACCATTCGCGCTTCACTATATTTGGTCATGCCCACCCACTCGTGGAACTGACCCTTCCTCATAATTCTTGTGAAGTCCTCTATGCATGGTTACTCCACAAGATGAAACGACAAAAAATTAAACTCGCTTCGAACGCGTAAAAAAATGAGGTCTTGTCTCCAGATGGGAGAAAGACCTCATTTTTATATAAAGTGAAGAAAATATCGTACCCTATTTTATTACGAAGTCGGTGCAACCGGATTGCGGCGATAAATTGTGATCCCGCCGTGCTTGGCTTCTCCTACAACTTGAAAGAGCCAGCCTTTCTCAATCAAAATCGTTCGAGCGTTCAAAAAATCTTCTCGAGGCACCTGGACTTCGTCCACTTCTTGATCAAGCAATTGTTGGAACGTCATTTCCCAATCAGTCATGTCCATTCTCCTTACGTGCGTCTTCTCCTTGAATCCATTCGAACAAACGATACCCCGAATTCAACCGGTCTGTCGCATCCCATAACTCGGTCGGAACGTCGTGACCGGTATCGATGGTCTCATCTCCTGCAAAGACGACACGTTCATTCGTCATCTTTTCAAGATAGTCGAGCGCAAACGATAAGATTGACGTTTCCGAGACGTGCCCACTTTCTTGTAAGGCAAGATTGTATGACTCGTCTCGTTGATTATTCACGAGTAACGTTCGTCCCCCGTCAAGTAATGCCATTGGTGGGACGGCATCAACGTGGAAAACTTCATATGAGCGATACGTTTCCTCATCATAAGCTAACAACGGAACGAATTGACGTTGACCCGTCCATTTTTTTAATTGGAATAAAATCTTCATGGAAGTGAACCACGTGGCCCCTTCTATCTTCTTCTCTACTAAAATCGTAGGGACCGACGCCTCATCCGCTTCTTTCTTTTGAACAAATAACCACTTCTCTACATCTACAACGACGATCAAACCGTTTTCCTCCTTATAACCCATTCAGATAAGGCGATCATAGTCAGCGCGACGAGCCAGCCTCCAATCACATCACTAAAGTAATGGACGTTTAAGACGACTCGACTGAGCGACACCGCAAGGACGAGGCACACAAGTACGATGACGGCGAATGTTGACTGTCTCTTGCGATATAAGACATAAGCCATTAATCCGTATAACGCCAGCGATCCTGATGCATGTCCACTCGGAAAGCTATATGTCGTCGCATCGAGGGACGCATCAATAAGCGGGCGATCGATTCCGTAAACGAGCTTTAGTACTTGTGTGAAAAGAAGTGTCCCAATCCCAACGAGCGCGAGTCGCCATGCCTCGACGCGGTTACCGCGCCACAACCAAAACAATAAACCTAAAATCGAGAGCCCGACTATGACTTGAGCGCTCCCTAATTCTGTGACGTATGCAAATACACGATCGGGTAACGGCTGTAACAATTCATACACGAACGTATTCATAGGGCCGACTGCTCCCAAAACGACAAACACCGACACGATCACATATGCAATCGTCCCGGTGATGACCACCTGCATCGGTGTCAATTTCATCAATACAACCCTTTTCGTTCACGCATCTCTTCTTCTCCGAAGTCGACCATATCACGAAGACGGTGTGCCAATCGTCCAGACGCGTTCGCCGCAATCGCGCCGACGAGGTCGTCCATGAACGTATGCACTTGCCCGTCATCCATTTTCGTATCAAGCTGTTTGATGATGCCGATCTTGGCCTTGTCTAAGTACCCGAACGTCGTTACGGCAATCGAACCATATGTGTTCACGGCACCGATCGCAATCGTTTCATCCACTCCAAATAAGCCTTCGTCAGATGCGATGATAGACAAGAGCGGTTCAGACAGTTGACCCTTCTCCGCCAACATATCGAGCTCCGATCCGACGAGAATGGCATGTTGCAATTCTCGTTTATCGAGAACCGCTTCGACGGAATCCATGCAATCTTTCAACGAAAGATGCGGCGAGTAAGGCGCCTGCATCTGATAAACGATTTCGGCAATCGATTCAATCGTGACGCCGCGCTCGAGCAGGCGAGCACGAGCTGCTTCACGGACATCTCGTGAGTGTGGTACGTGTTTCATAATAGGCGCAGGATTAAAATCCCGCTTCACATCCCTTCGTTCAGAGAGTCATCATCTCTCTAGTTAATATAACCATTATACTGAAAAATCGAAAAAAGACGAACCCTGCTTTGACTTCCCTCATTAAATCGGTCATCATAAACATGTAGGTTAAACGATTAAAGGGGGAAGAGGAATGAAGATTGGGGTAGTCTTATTTCCGTCTAAACAAGTGCAAGATTTTGCGAACTCTTATCGAAAACGTTATGACACAAAATATGCGTTGATTTCACCTCACGTGACCATTAAGGAACGGACGGAGGTGTCAGAAGAGGACTTGCCAAAAGTACTGGAGTACTTGCAACAAGTCGCGGATTCGACTAAACCGATTCAGTTAAAAGTCGATGGTGTCCGCTCTTTTGCGCCGACGAACAACGTGCTGTATTTGAAAGTGTTGCCGACACGTGAACTGTCTGCTCTGCAGCAGCGACTTCACGAAGACGTGCTCGGTCAGGCACCAAAATATGAATTCTTGCCACATATCACAATCGGTCAAGATTTGACCGATGCCGAACTGTTCGATGTCCTCGAACGGATGCGGATGGAGCAAGTTCATTTCGAAGAGACGATCACTCGGATGGCTGTCATGTACGAACTCGAAAATGAAACATGGAACGTCTATGAGACGTTCCGTTTCCGAGGCTAATCCTATATGCTCCGGTCGACAAAACGACCGGGGTTTTTTTCTTGCTCTTCTTCTAACCATTCTTCCCGCCGAGGTCGGATACGTTGAACGCGTTTGATCCGCGTCACTGGTTCGATGCTGGCTCGACCTGAAGGCTGGACTTGGCGGTTGACGTACTGAACGACAGTAAAATCAATCTGATAAGGACCCATGATCTGACCTCCTTCATAGGTACTTACCCCATTCAACCGCTAGATAATACAAAAATGGCGCATCACTGCGCCATTTCCCAAACTTATAAAATATGGTATCCGCTATCGACGTGAATGACTTCACCCGTGACGCCGCTTCCCATTCCAGAGAGAAGGAAGAGTCCTGTCGACGCTACTTCTTCTGCAGAGACGTTTCGACGTAACGGCGCTTTTTGTTCAAGCTCCGAGAGGATACTGTTAAAGTCGCCTACCCCTTTAGCCGACAAGGTACGAATCGGACCAGCCGAGATTGCATTGACGCGAACACCGTGCGGACCGTACTCGTTTGCCAAGTACTTGACACTTGAGTCAAGCGCCGCTTTTGCGACACCCATCAAGTTATAGTTCGGAACGACGCGCTCCCCACCGAGGTACGTCAACGTGATCACCGAGGCATCTGATGCAAAATATGGTTTCGCTGCTTTCACGACAGCCGTCAAACTGTACGCCGAGATGTCTAACGCCTGCGCGAATTGTCCACGTGTCATTTCCGAGAATTCGCCGCGAAGCGCTTCTTTATCTGCAAACGCGATTGAGTGGGCGATTCCTTGAATCTCCCCTGCTTGTTCATGGATTGAACGGAATGTCGTTTCAATCGCTTCGTCATTTGTTACGTCACACTCGAGCAAAATTGCTTCTTGTTTCAACTCGCTCGCAAGTGATTCAAGACTTGACTTGAAACGTTCAGCCGCGTACGTTAATACGAGCTTTGCTCCCGCTTCATCAAGCGTTTTAGCAATCGCCCATGCGATGGAACGCTTGTTGGCAATCCCCATGACGACATAAGTTTTATTCGTTAACGTTGGAAAAATTGACATCATAAACTCCCCTTTTTAGTACCTGGTGATAATATCTGTTATCAGATTACAGAAAGGTTTCTGTTTTGTCAACCGGCTCGTTTCGTATTGCGATTTTTTTAAGTTGCGGTAAGATAAAATACGTATAGAAAGGGTGACTCGACTCCATTATGAACCGTATTCAATCATATTTTAAAAGTTTAGACACGACGCTATTGACCATCGTCTTCCTATTGATGATCATCAGCCTCGGTGCAATCTATACGGCACAACCGATGTTGCCGACTCGACTTCAACATATCAACTTCGCTCTCGAACAGGGTATTCGATACGTCATCGGCTTTTTCGCGATGTTTGCCATCATGACAATCGAGTATGAGCAGCTCCGAAAAATCCATTGGTACTTATATGCATTCGGTCTCCTCTTGCTAGTCGGACTCATCCCGCTCCGTGATACGACACTCGTTCCGAACATTAACGGAGCGTATGGATGGTATAACGTACCAGGTTTCAGTTTCCAACCGGCAGAGTTCATGAAATTGTTCCTTCTCATTTCGATGTCGACGATTGTATATGACCACAACAAGCGATACGGCTCATCTCAACTCGACACGTGGCTGTTAGTCAAATTGGTGTTAGTCGCCATTCCGCCACTCGGTCTGATTGTAACGCAACCGGATTTAGGGACTGGACTCGTCTTGATGACGATGCTCGGCGCAATCATCATCGTCTCCGGTATCGGCTGGAAATGGTTACTCGGTCTGTTCAGCGCAGCCGCTTTGACCATCGGAACGTTCATGTATTTGTTCTTCTCTCATTTCGAAGTGCTACAGGCGTTCGTACCAGGGCACGCCCTGAACCGATTCCAGGCATGGATTTATCCTTACGAATACTCCGACGATTTGGCGTTCCAGCTGATCAAATCGTTGCAGGCGATCGGGTCTGGTCAGATGTTCGGAGCCGGATATGGACAAGGACTCGTCTATCTACCGGAATCACAGACAGACTTCATCTTTGCCGTCATCGCCGAACATTACGGCTTTATCGGCGCAGCGCTTGTAATCATCGTTTTCTTCTTGTTCCTCTATCGCATGATTCATATCGCGCTTGAATCAAGCAGCGCGTTCGGAAGTTACATCGTCACTGGCGTCATCGCGATGTTCACGTTCCAAGTGTTCCAAAACATCGGGATGACGATTGGTGTGTTGCCAATCACCGGACTCACTCTGCCGTTTGTCAGTTACGGAGGAACGGGAATCATCATGAACATGATTGCCATCGGTCTTGTCATGAACGTAGCCTCTAAATCAAAAACCTATATGTTTGATGACGATTAATATTCATCGTGATGTAAAAGGATCGAAGCAATGTCGCTTCGATCCTTTTATGATGGGTTTACTCATTCAGATTTTTCTTTTAAGTAATCTCCTGTTTGCTCGTTATCCTCAAGTTTTTCAGAATCACAGTTCGAATGATTCTCCTCACTTTCAACCTCTTGAATGTTCACCGTGCAACACGATGTAGCCGTCGGTTTAGATAATTGTTTTTTGAAGAATTTAAACATGTTTTTCACCTCCTCAGGATTCACACAAAGTAAAACATGATTCCTGATATCATCGACATCGACAGAACAGACAAGATGAATGCGATAATGAGTTCCTTTCTAAATATCGATTTCATCAGTACGATTTCTGGTAAACTTGCCCCTGCTGAACTGATCATCATGGCCATGACAGGACCTAGCGCCATCCCTTTCATAATCAATACTTGAGAGATGGGAATCATGCTCGACAATCGAATATATAAGGGGATCCCAATCACTGCCGCAATCGGAATCAACCACCAAGCATCATGACCGAACCATTTGACAATCCATTCAGTCGGCACAACACCATGTATCAATGACCCGATTGCAGCGCCAATGATCAAGTAGGGGTACACATTCTTCATCAATTGCCACGTTTCGTTCCATGCCTCTGACCAATTGAAGGTACTAGTTGACGAATTAAACCCTGTCATCGTGACACGTTTGACATACTTTTCAAAACCGAAGTGGTCCAAAGTGAATCCGATGATGATTGAACAGATAGCCGTGATGAGCGTATAAAGGCCCGCAATTTCCCATCCCATCACGACCCCCATCACCGTTATAATCGTCGGGTCAAGCACTGGTGAGGCAAAAAGAAAAACCATCACGATGGAAAATGGAATCTTATTTTTTAATAAATTCACAACGATTGGAATCGTTGAACAGGAACAAAACGGGGTAATAAACGCGAAGACAATTGCTACCATACTCGCCCCCATCCGATTGTTTCCGGTCATCCTCTTCTCGATTTTCTCGAAAGGAATGAATGCTTGTAACATGTGAATCACAAAAGAAATAACGAAAAATAAAATGGTCAATTCAAGTGCAAGGACACTAAAACTTTTTACTATGTTGATCATCGAGCTGTACCTCCATTTCAATAAATTTGAATTTTACATGCTTGATGATTAAATCAAATTATATTGATTTAATCATCAAAAAAAATTGATTAATTATTCAATTGATAGACCTAACAAACATCGTTAGGTCTGAACAAACAACATAATTCTGGGGACAGAAGATGATTCACTTCTTTTTCGTTGATTTGGTAATAACTCCACGTCCCTTTTGTCTCTTTCGTAATGAGGTTCGCCGTCAATAAGATTTTCAAGTGATACGACAGCTTAGATTGTGGCATATCGAATATCTCTGATAAATCAACAACGTTGATTGGTCCAGCGCACAATTGATTCAATATGAGCAGACGCTTTTGATCGGCCAATGCTTTAAATCTCGCCTCATAATGTGCGAACGTATCCTGTAGCGACGAATCGATGGATGACTCTAGTTGATTACTCATTCAAACACCTCTTTCATCAACTTTTATTGATTAATCAAATCGTACTTCATCCTATGAAGAAAAGCAATCTTTTTAATCAAAAAAAATTGATGTATAAATCACAACGACCCTTACGTTTCAAAGTATGCGAAACAGGCGCAATGAAAAATCTCATCACGCCTGTTCGAACGTCCCAGTCATTCGTTTGTCACGGTAAAAAAATCTTCCGGGATTGGTGCTTCAATCATCACTTCTTCCCCTGTCATCGGATGAATAAAGCGCGCAGAGGCGCTGTGAAGGGCGTGACGTGACATTCGAGCCGCTCCCCCATACATCGAGTCCCCAATCAGTGGATGACCGATATGGCGCAAATGAACGCGAATTTGATGGGTACGTCCCGTTTCGAGCCGAATCGTCAACAATGAGTCGCCACCAAACTGCTGACAATCGACTATGTGCGTGATGGCTCGTTGTCCGTCTTCAGTAATAATTCGTTCCATGATGGAATTCTCGGCACGCCCAATCGGTGCATCGATCGTTTGGATGGGGACTTTCCCTTCCACAAGTGCCACATAAGAGCGCGTGAGTGCATTGGCTTTCTGGAGTTCACTAAACCGATGGTGAATGAATCCGTACTTCGCAAATAAGACGACACCGCTCGTATCGCGATCGAGTCGATTGATCACATGAATCGCAGAGGTCAGACCGATTTGTCGATAGTAACCGAGTACGGCGTTTGCGAGTGTGTCGGCCGGATGCAGTCGTGATGGAATCGTCGCAATCCCAGCCGGTTTATCAACTGCCAGCACCGTCTCATCCTCATACAAAATGTGAATCGGTCTATCCGAGATGGCCATATCTGTCGAAGGAGACTCAGGTGGGAATCGTACGACTACTTCATCTCCTGGCTCAAGAACGTGTCGAACCGTACGATGGTTCCCGTTCACTTCGATTTCTCCTTCATGTTTTACGAGCGTGAGCATCTTCCGAGAGATCCCGAGGTCTCCCATTAAAAAGTCGCGCAGTGGAATAACCTTCTCCACAACGCGACGAATCATAAATCCTTGCATTCGTTACTTTCCTTCCTCAATGAACGATTCGCGTACACGCCGCCAAAATGGGAACGGACGGAAACGAGCGAACGTCACTTTTTCTTTTGCGACCGCGCAACGAATCGACACGACGTCTGACCAAGACAACGCTTCTTGATGGTCAAACGCCAATTCGAATTCCGTTTTCGTATGCGGTTTGATTTTCACTTGATGATGTTTCGGCAAGAGGAGCGGCGCCCCAATCGTTCGATAGACCAGATTATTGATAGAAGCCATTTCCGTCACTTGGATTGCTTCAATCGATGGATGGACGATTGCACCACCGAGCGCTTTGTTGTAGGCAGTCGAACCAGAAGGGGTAGAGATACACAGTCCATCACCACGGAACGTTTCAAAATAATCATCGCGAATCGACAAATCACAGACGAGCGTCCGCTTATAGTTTTTAATCGTACAATCGTTCATCGCTAATTGACGATCGGTCTTTCCGTTCTCGTAATCGATCAGTACTTCGACGAGCGGGTATGAGACCGGTTCGAACGACTCACTCGTGATCATTTCCGTCAGCTCATCCAATTCATCCGGTTGCCAATCCGCGTAAAATCCGAGGTGTCCGGTATGGATGCCGACAAGAAGAGTTTCATCGAGACGGTCAATATACTTATGGAACGCTTGTAGCATCGTCCCGTCCCCACCGACTGACACGACGATGCGTGGCTCTTCCGATAACGTATGCCCAGCGGCTTCAAGTTTTTCAGTCAGTTCCTGGGCGATTTCCGCTGATCGCGCATCTCCCCTCGATACAATCGCAAACTGCATATCGATTTCCCCCTAGTCCTCGTCTGTTTTCACATTCATCTCTTTATCCCGAAACACTTGCTGCGCGTCTTGAATCTCGACACGGAGTTGACTCATCTCTGCATCGAGAAGAAATGCCGCCTCAGCCGCACGTCTCAATCGTTCTTGTACTTCAAGAGGCATATCGCCATCATATTTATAATTCAAAGAATGCTCGATTGTAGCCCAAAAGTTCATCGCAAGGGTACGAATTTGCACTTCGACAAGTGTAGGAATCTCCCCATGAATCGTCTGGACCGGATATTCAATAATGACATGATACGACCGATAGCCCGAATCTTTCTGATGCGTAATATAATTGCGTTCTTCCACTATTTTAAAATCTGTCCGACGATGAAGCAAATCCAAGACGTGAACGATATCATCGACAAACTGGCACATGATTCGTAATCCAGCAATATCTTGCATATCGGTCGCCAGCTCATGATCCGCAATGTTTTTTCGCTTCGCTTTTTCAAGAATGCTCCCGACCGGTTTAACACGACCTGTGACAAATTCAATCGGAGAATGGTCATTTTGCGACTTGAATTGCTTACGAACGGCTTTTAACTTTACTTTCAACTCGTCTACCGCGATTTGATACGGTACTAAAAACTGATCCCAGTTCACTGATTGCATACGCTGTCACCACTTTCGTTCTTTTCCGGAAAAAAACGCGTCCTTTCCGTATGTATCCGTTTGTATGGTATCATAAACGAACAATTGTTCATAGAATGGAGCGATGATTTATGACCCAAGAAGTGGAAATTGAATTTAAATCTATGTTAACAAAAGATGAGTATGAAAAACTGATTCAAGTTTACAAACTAGAAGATCAAGTCCGCTGGCAAGCGAACGATTATTTCGACACGCCTACCTTCCAGCTAAAAAAACAAGGTGCTGCCCTTCGAATTCGTGAGAAGAAACATGTCCAGGTATTGACATTGAAACAACCGAACGAAGTCGGATTACTTGAAACGCATGCCGCAATCACTGAAGAAGAAGCGGAAGACTTATTCAAGTACGGAATCATTCATGATGATCAAATGAAGCAAGCCCTCGCCCCGTTTCAACTGAATGCCGCACTCGAACACCTCGGACGCCTCGAGACGAATCGAGCCGAACATCAAACGGAAGATGGTCTTCTCGTTTTAGACGAAAGCCATTATTTGGAGACGACCGACTATGAAATAGAATTTGAAGTCACGAATGAAGAAGCGGGCAAACGTGCATTCGAACGACTGTTAGCAGAGCACGGTCTTCCATACCGTCCCGCCAAAAATAAAATCGTTCGATTCATGGAATTAAAAATGAGTCGATCTGAAGGTTGAGCAGATACATTGCCAACCTTTTTTTTTCGTTGCTACAATGAGTTTACAACGTTAAATGAGTTTTTGCCGAGAGGAGGCGACACAAATGGAACTTGAACAATGTAATGGGTCATCCTGTTCACTGGAAGAAACTCCTATTCAAGTAACGTATAAGCCATTGGAGTTATTCTATTTCATGGACATCTCGAGTCCTGAAAATTTTCACGTGATGACACTGATCAAAAAGTTAGAGATTGAATACGGACATGTGATTCGTTTCCGAATGGTCTCTACCGTTCCTAGCTGTGTTGGCGGATGTCAGGAAGAAGTTCGCCTTCTCACAATGATCAAAGCGCTAGAATTACAAGGGAAACGTCATGCGATGCGTTTTTTACGTCATTTGCATGTGAATGATTTATTCTCTGGTAAACAGTTAGGCTCAATTGATTTATGGGAAATCGCACGGTCTTTCGAAGAGTACGGTCTTGATTTGGATGAACTTGAAGCCGATCTTCAATCGAACCAGCTCTTGAATGCTTTAGCAGTCGATCATCAAGTGCTGAAAGATTGGGAGATTGAGTCATTGCCCGCTCTTACGTTCGTGACGCGCGATGAAGCATTGAAGATTGAAGGTGTCTATCCGTACGACGTGTATCAATCGGTCATGACCGAGTTGCTCGGTTATGCCCCGAGTCGTACGACTGACTGGGATGTAGCCAAAGTCTTGGCTCGTTATGACGCGTCGACGATTACTGAACTATCGTATATTCTAGACTTAGATAAAACTGTGATTGAACGCGAACTGAAGAAGCTCTCCTTGCAGCAACGCTGCCGCCCTGTACCGGGATGTAGCGGTGAGGCATGGGCGCAAACGAAATAAAAAAGAACCCCACGGCCGGGGAGCCGTGGGGTTTTTGACGTCTCAAGCGGGGACAAGAGCCGTCGTACCTTGAGGCCCGGGGAAGGCCTACAAGATGGGAGAAAGTTTACGGTCAATAAAGGGGTTTGTGATTGATTTCACACTTATAATATACCGAGTCCCTCTTCATCTGACAACTAGTTTGTGTACATTGTCACATATTGTTCACGAGAACAATAATGATTCCATTTCATCGAGCACCGCTTCGAACTGATCAAGCGCTTTGAGGACCGGTTCTTTCGTCGTCATATCGACACCTGCCGCTTTCAAGACCTCGATTGAGTAGTCGCTAGACCCAGCTTTGAGGAAGTTATCGATGTAACGACGTACGGCCGGCTCTCCCTCTTCCATGATCTGTTGCGACAACGCTGCCGATGCCGAGATTCCCGTCGCATATTGATAGACATAGTAGTTGTAATAGAAGTGCGGGATACGCGCCCATTCATATGAAATCTCTTCATCGATGACGATTTCTTCTCCGAAGTAGCGTTTGTTCAACTCTAAGTACGTCTCATTCAAATATTCAGGTGTGAGCGATACGCCTTCTTGAGCAGCCTTGTGAATCATATGCTCAAACTCAGCAAACATCGTTTGACGGAACAACGTCCCACGGAATGTTTCGAGTTGATTGTTCAACAAGTAGAGACGTTCTTCTTTTGCCGTCCGCGTTTTCAATAAATGGTCGTTCAATAACGCTTCGTTTGTCGTCGACGCGACTTCTGCTACAAAGATTGAGTAGTCACCATACGGATACGGCTGTGACGTACGCGTGTAATGGCTATGCACCGAGTGACCGAACTCATGCGCGAGCGTGAACAAGTTGTTGACGTTGTCCTGCCAGTTCATAAGGATGAACGGTTGTGTATCATATGCTCCTGATGAATATGCCCCGCTCCGTTTCCCACGTGTCTCGCGTACGTCGACCCAACGTGAATCGAGACCGTCTTTCACGATTTGAACGTACTCTTCTCCGAGTGGTGCCAAACCATCAACCATCAACTGTTTCGCTTCTTCGTACGACACTTTCATCTCTACATCTTTGACGAGTGGTGTATATAAATCATACATATGCAACTCATCTAATCCAAGCGCGCGTTTCCGCAATGCGACATATCGATGTAGCAAATCAAGACGCTCGTTGACCGCTTCGACTAGACCGTCGTACACAGACTCTGGAATCGCATTGTGGTGAAGGGCTGCCTGTCGCGCACTTCCAAATTTACGGACACTTGCATAGAAGTTGTCTTTTTTCACACTGCCTGAAAGCGTCGAGGCAAACGTGTTCAAATACTGCCCGTATGTCCCGTACATCGCTTTAAAGGCGTTCTCGCGGACACTTCGATCACTCGATTCGAGGAACGTGATGTAACGTCCGTGCGTCAATTCGACCTCTTCCCCTTTTTCGTTCTTCACTTTCGGGAATTTCAAATCCGCGTTATTGAGCATACCAAACGTCGAACTCGATTGTCCGAGCACGTCTCCAGCTTGCGCAAGGATTGCTTCTTCCGCTTCCGTCAATACGTGTGGACGTTCTTGCGCCAACTCATCGAACGCATGACGATACACGCGAAGTGACTCGTGTTGTTCCATAAAGGCTTCAATTTGAGCTTCATCGATTGAAAGAAGCTCTGGTGTCATGAATGCGAGTTGGGCTGAAATTTGCGAGGCGAGTGAGCCTGCACGGTCATTCAATGCCTGATAATGGCTGTTCGCCGTATCTTCATCGTAACGCATGTGCGCGTACGTATACAGCTTATGTAACTTACGAGAAAGCTCATCACGGAGTTGTAACGCTTCGTATAACGTTTCTGCCGATTCACCGAGTTTTCCTTTAAATCCGATCAAAGCCGGTACCTGCTCCTTCAATGCTTGAAAATCTGCTTCCCATGCTTGGTCGTTACTGTAGATCGTCTCTAAGTTCCACGTCTCTTCGACTGGAACTTGTTGTCGTGTCAATACTTCTGACATACGTTCACTCCCTTTTCTGATTGGTTCGTCGATTGTAACATCAATCGCTGAAGTCCTTGATACAATCGTGTATCGTGACGTCTCGCATCTTCATAGGTGATTGGAAGCACCCAAGTCGTGACATCACACGATAGACGACATGCATTCAAGAG
Organism: Exiguobacterium sp. s129; assembly: GCF_018617585.1. Classification (GTDB taxonomy): domain Bacteria; phylum Bacillota; class Bacilli; order Exiguobacteriales; family Exiguobacteriaceae; genus Exiguobacterium; species Exiguobacterium aestuarii_A. The sequence continues at coordinate 172,773 of NZ_JACSKL010000004.1, read as the reverse complement.
TTGTTTCCATTGTACATGAAATGACTGGGAAAAGTCGCTTGTCGGTGTCACTCCGAACTGGCGGCACGTCTTTTGAATGCTCCACTCCACCGAATCATTCGGTGACTCATATCGATTTAAATAGAGGACGATTTGAAACTCAATCGGATGGATGTGTATTCCCCAAAGTGACGTGAGCGGAAGATAGCAGGCGGTCGGTAACAAAGCGGGAATCACCCCTAAAGGGTACAGCCGATTTAACATGAGACGTCGATTCTTTGGGGATGGGTAGATTGGCGACATTCGCTTTCGTCGAATCATCTCCGTCCATTCCAATGCATTGAACCGATAATATGCTTCATAGGGGGAGGTAATCACTGAAGACGAGACTTCCCAATTTCCGATTCCATACTTGATTGAGATGGGAAACCCATTGAAACGCACCAACTGTCCGTTTCTCACAGTCATCAACCGATGTCGTCGAAATAGTTCGAGGCGCATCCACGGTTGAAAAGATTGGTTCATTCTAAGATCGAAACCGCTCGCAAGCCAAATCACATCCAGGCCCGCTCGTTTATAATCGTTCGTTCGTGCGATATATTCCTCCGGTCGCAATGGAGATGCCTGAATCTCAAATACGGTTGGCAACTCATCCACATTTGTAAGAATGTCGGCCCGCCGATTCTTAATCGTCACTTCTTGATCGACAGGGTACCCTCTTTCTTGTAGCCATTGGCATACTGCCCATTTATCCTGATGGTGCGTAACGGATTCCGCTCTCCCGCACGTATGGATGTGGGCGAAATGTAGCCGACGTTTCGCACCTTGCTTTAACATCAACATTTCCTGGCACGTCGGACATCGAAAAGGAGCGAGCTGCTCCGCCTGCATTCGATTTAGAGTAAAGGAATCAACGATATCCCCTTCTCGACCGATCGCAAACCGCATCTTGCTCCCCCCTTATAGTAGTGGTGAAAACATTCTGGCCAATGATTCTACGAGTTTTATAAAGAATGAGCGCTTCGCAAACTCTTCTAATACAAGTTCGTGAGACCCTTCAAAATCATGATATAAGTCTTGTTTCAACTGATGGACCGAGTTCGTGTTGTACAGGAGAGCATTTACTTCGAAGTTCAAATGGAAGCTACGAAAATCCATGTTCGCCGTCCCAATCGTGGCAAGTCCGTCATCGACGACGATGACTTTTGAATGCATGAATCCTTCTTCGTATAAATAAATCTTTACCCCAGCCAACAGTAACTCCTCATAATAGGAACGACTCGCATAAAAGACGATTTTATGGTCCGGATAGCTCGGTAAGACGATCCGAACATCGATGCCCGATAAAGATGCTGTCTTCAAAGCACTCATAATGTCCTCATCAGGAATCAGATACGGGGAGGAAATATAGACGGACTTTTTCGCAGCATTGATCAACGAGAAATAAATCGATTTCATCGTCTCGTACGGTTCATCAGGTCCGCTGGCAACGATTTGGACACCTCCGCTCGCGCTTCGTACCGTTTCGAGCGGTTCTAAATAGAATGGCGTGAACAGCCGTTCTCCCGTCATGTAGTACCAGTCTTGTAAAAAGATCAACTGTAACTCGGAAACCCCTTCTCCTCTGACATACAGATGGGTGTCGCGCCAAAAACCAAATTTAGAGTGTTCGCCTAAATACTCATCCCCTACGTTCAAACCACCAGTGAACGCCTCTGTTCCGTCGATGACGACAATTTTTCGATGGTTTCGATAGTTCGTCTTACTCGACACGAGCGGAAGGACGACTGGGAAGAACGCCTGCACTTGGACGCCAGCTTGTTTCATCTCCTCGAAAAACGTACTGCTCGTATGAATGGAACCGACGGCATCATATAAGAATCGAACTTCGACCCCTTTTTTGGCTTTCTCGATTAAAATCCGCTGAATTTCCCGAGAAATACGGTCTTCTCGAAAAATGTAATACTCTAAATGGATGTGCCGTGTCGCGCCTTTCAGAGCGGGCAATAACTTCGAGAATTTTTCACGTCCGTTCGTCAAAATCTGCGTGTACGTATTCGAAGAGACGGGCAATTGGTTCAACGAAGAGGTGAGATGCATCAACTTCTCATAATCATCATGCGCAAACATCAGTGACGGAGAGAGCGTCATCGCTTTTTGCCGATAGGCCAAGTACGTCTCTTCGTCGAGCATCGCCTTCTCTTTGAACATCCGCTTGCGACGATAGTTCTGACCGAACACAAAGTACGCAAATAGCCCGATGACAGGAAAGCCAATCATGACAATCGCCCAGATCAACGTCCGTTGCGGGTTGCGATTTTCAAGCAAAATCACAAGCAAAATACTGAACGTTGTCAAAAAGACGAGAATCGAGAAGAGCCCAATCACTTGTGAGCTCCAGTAATACGATAATATCGCAATGAGTCCTGCGAGCAAAATAAGGGAAAAGAGTACTTGTATGCGTCGCAACATATTATAACCTGACCTCGTTTCTGTCATGTATTATCATTAATTATACATCGTAACGCCAATTTTTTGAGGGGAGCGAATGAATTATGGGGACTTTTCTAATAACAGGCGCAACAAGCGGGATTGGGCGCGCCGTCGCCTTGCAGTTAACCGAGAATGGGCATCGTGTCATCGGAATCGGTCGTGATGAGACACGGGGGGCTTCTCTCGAATCAGATTCGAACGGATTGGCCACGTTCATCCGATGCGACCTCCATTCAGCGGAAGACATCGATCATCTCTTTGGACACTTAAAGGAACAAGGGGTGACGTTACATGGTCTTTTCAACAACGCCGCAACATTTGGTAGACCCGGTACACCGGAGCGTTTGACTCAAGACTCATACAATGAAGTGTTTGACGTCAACCTCTATGCACTGAACACCGTCACACAACGTGCCATCCCTTTGTTTGCTCAAGGCGCGAGTGTCGTCAACAACGCCGCCATCGTCGGACACGTCAAATTCCCACCTATGCTTGCTCATTATGCCGCCTCGAAAGCCGCCGTGGTTGCCTTGACGAAAACGTTCGCACATCGGATGAAAGGAAAGGTTCGATTCAATGCCGTCTGTTTCGGTCCGGTCGATACACCGCTCAGTCATAAACTATACGGTGGAGAAGCAAAATTCAAAGAGGCAATGTCCCATCATTTCCGGGGACATGCCGCCCTACCGGAAGAAGTGGCGCCTGTCGTCGAGTTTTTGTTAACCGATGCCTCAACCTATATAAATGGGCAAGCCATCACGGTCGATGGCGGATATACGCTCTCTTGAACAGAGACCACCTCTTCTTTTGAAAAGGTGGTCTCCTGTCATGTCGTCATCTTTTTAGCTCGCCCTATTTTATTGCGTAAATAGTTCTGTTCTTTCGAATGAAGACGTTCCCAATCAATCACATCTTCAAAATAATCAATCATCTCATCAAATGTCGAATCCAGCGTCTCATGCGCCTGGAGACGCGCCATTCGAATCGCCTCGAACACGGACCCCATCACAAAGATGTCTTTACTCGCGTAAGTCTGCATCGGCGATAGCGATTCAAAAAGAATCGTCTCGAGCGTTTTTCGCTTCACATGCCAATCGGATTTCCCATTCGAGTATAGAAAATCTCCATCCGGCAGTTCGCAGAGCTCCCGTAAAATATCCCCGATGTAATGAATCGCATGAATCGCCGTATTCGGGTCATTGATCCCTGGAGAGATTCCACGTAACGCAATCTCACTCAACTTTTCAATCGCAAATGAAGGGTCTTGCATCGAGGACCGCACTTCACCGATCTCAAATGGCTCGATGTCCGGGGCATCCTCACCTTTCCAAAATCCGAGTAAATCCCCTTTTGCGACAAATTCACCTACGGCTACGACCGATTCAAAGTCTGTTTCATGATCTCCCTGCTTCTCTCTTAAAAATAAGCGGATATACCCCGTCTGCGGCGCCCGTACCGCTTGACCTTCAAACGAATGAACAGAACGTGGTAATACGAGATTCACGTCATCTGACTCGATGGCGTCTTTTTGCTCACTGATTACCGATAGTGCTTCTTTATGTAACGCGGATAACAAACGTTCTGCCTGGATCGAGACACTGATGGTCTGAATGAACTTGACGAACGCCCAAATCGAACCAATGACTAAGAGTACACTGATTCCTGAAGATAATACGACACCATCATCTGCCGTTCGGACGAGGAATAAGTTCGAAATCCCGTAAACGGTCGTCATAATGAAGAGACCAAGCGTATGCTTAGCCGACGTGTTCGTCAAAAAATTATTGATGGTCCGTGGAGAAAACTGAGAAGAATATGTCGTCAACACAACAAGGATTGTCGAAAAACTAAACGTCATCATTGTCATAAGACTCGTGAACGTCGAAGACAGCACGGACGCCGCCGAGTCCAAGTCCAAATAAATAAAGTCCGGTAGTAAATCTCGGAAAAATTCACCGAACAGTTGTGTCAACGCTGTTAACGCGATGCCCCCCATCCCATATAGGAATGGAACGAACCATGCACTATCATCAAGTAGTAGTCGAATTCGTCTCACCATACCAACACCTCTTTACCATTGATTTGAAAAAATCGCCTGTCCGTCTGAACAGGCGATTGATCATTTAGAAGTAATGACGCACTTTCGCGAAGACGTCGCCATCGAGAATGAGTTTACCATACTCTTCAAGCATCGGTTGCGTCTGTGTACTAAATGTTAAATATTCTGCTAGAAGACTGAGTGCGTTCTCTTCGTCTTCAGGCTCCATTTCATCCGGGAAATCAATCCACAAGTAGTAACGGTCTTGATAATGATATAGTTTCAAATCAAGGTCACTGAACGTGTCACCTGCACGCTTACTCAGTGAAATGATCGCCTCGAAATCATCTGTTTCCATTGCGAGTGGCGCCCAAGCATCTGCTTCCGCTTCGAGTTCATCCAACTCACTCAATTGGTCGAGTACCGATTGTTGATCTCGTGCTTCATCAATCGCTGAACGAAGAAGCGAACCGAGTTCAGAATCGTCTTCCGTATCCATCACATTTTTCGCAATTGTCACGGTCACTTCTAGACCTTTTTCAAAAGCTTGGACTTGAATCCACAGTGGACCATCAAACGAGATGTCTTCACGTTCGTGAGCCTCGTCCATCATCTGCCAGAACAGCTGCTCGCCACGTTCTCGGTTGTACCAAATTTCATCACGTGCGAAGCCACGTTTTTCAATGTCCACATATGTGATGAAAAATTTGACGGTATTGTCATTGATGCGCTCAATTTTCACGATTGTCCACTCCCTTCTCACCTCGCTCCCATTTCACATAAGGAGGAGAGGGGAAATTGTCTTGTTATCTTTGTACCCTTTTTGACATCGTTCAATCTAGATGACGGGTTATAACTTTATTTTATAGGAAATAATCGATAATAAAAAGCACACTGCTTAGACAGTATGCTCTCATTCATTCACAAGTCGCTGTGCTTCTTGCAATTGGAACGTTCGAACCTTCCGTGGCAAGAATCGACGAATCTCATCCTCGTTGTATCCGACCTGTAGTCGTTTTTCATCAATCAAAATCGGACGACGTAGTAAGCCCGGATATTCTTGAATCAAATCATACAATTGTTGAAGCGATAACGCATCAACGGATACATCGATTTTAGAAAAGACTTTAGAACGAGTTGAAATAATCTCATCCGTTCCATCTTCTGTCATGCGTAAGATCTGCTTAATCTCATTTAGTGAGAGCGGTTCTGAAAATATGTTTCGTTCTGTAAACGGGATATCGTGTTCTTCGAGCCAAGCTCGTGCCTTTCGGCAAGATGTGCAGCTTGGAGACGTATAAAGTGTGACCATTTTTCTTCCTCCCTGATCGAGTATGCGTCCATCTTTTTAAGTGACTCTATCTGTATACCCAAATTCGCATCCACTTAATTATAATAATTCTTAATTATTAAAACTTCAATGATATTCTTTATCATTCAGATATGAAAAGAGGGCGCATTCGGTGAATGCGACCTTGAATGACCCATCTCAAGATGCCGGGAACCGAGACACTGGTTGAGACACCGTCTCTTTCCCTGGCTTGACTTGCAAGTCTTTCAACTTTTTCTTCAACACTTCTTTCAAAAGTCGTTTTTTCTCTCGTAGAACTTTGTCACGTTCTTTCATGGCCTCTCACCCCCGTACAGCGTAAGCAACCGACCGAGCATTACCGATTCTGAAAATCTTGAACTTGCACTAATCTACAAATAAATTATAGCACATTTGTTTGTGAAATGTGAATCATTCTTACGAGTTCATCATTTCTTTACACGGATATCATTTGCATTACGTACAAAAAACCTGTATAGTTTATAGAAATAACCTTTTTCTATTTAAGGAGGAGAGCGATGATGAGAATCACATTAGAAACCATTATGGGACATCCGGTAACCCAAAAATATTTAACTCGATCAGGATTAAAACATGCTGTAGACGTTTGTGAGCGCGCTCTCGAAATGGCAACGAAACGTGGTCTCGATACAGATCTAGCGACGAAAGCTGCGCTACTTCATGATATCGGTCACTATGAATGGTATACAGAAGGCAAATGGAATTATGACTTATATCGTCAGAACGATATTCATGCGATTAAAGGTGCGGAGCGGGCACATAAATTACTCATTCGTCTCGGGGAAGACCCTGCCCGTGCCAAAGAGATTTCTGTCATGATTCTTTTGCACACCGATTCCTATTTACCACCAAGCCGAATTCAACGGACCCCGCTTCAACAGCTCGTTCATGACGCCGATACGTTCGTAGAGCAACCAGGTGGTCTGCACCATTATGAGACAATGGAAATCGAAGATGCGCTAGCACGCGTCCGTCAAATCGATGCTATCGTTGAACGTCTCTCAAACTTACCACGCATTTCAAACGGATAATCCGTCACCTAGCACATTAGGTGACTTTTTTTTGCGCTAAAAAAACCCTGACTTCCGCATGAAGTCAGGGTCATCATATTAAACGAGTTGTGCTTTATATGCTTCGTACTCTTCGTCTGTGAGCGAGACATAGTGTCCTGGCTCGACTTCGCGAAGTGGTGGGATACTTGAATCTTCATCCGAACGTCCGACTGGACCTTTCGAAGTTGACTCGTATACGATCCGTTTACGTGTACGTTCATGCTCCGGATCCGGAAGCGGAATCGCTGATAACAGCGATTTCGTGTACGCATGAATCGGGTTCTCATAAAGGCGATCTGCTGTCGCAAGCTCTACGAGGTGACCTTGATACATAACACCGATACGGTCAGAGATGTATTTAACCATCGACAAGTCGTGGGCGATGAACAAATACGTCAAATCGCGATCGCGTTGCAATTCTTTCATCAAGTTGACGACCTGCGCTTGAATCGAAACGTCAAGTGCAGAAATCGGCTCATCGGCGATGATGAAGTCTGGTTCAACCGCAAGGGCACGGGCAATCCCGATACGCTGACGTTGTCCACCCGAGAATTCGTGTGGGTAACGGCTCGCGTGCTCTTTCGTCAAACCAACAGTTTCAAGAAGGTCATACACACGGTTCATACGATCTTCTTTCGTCTTCGCAAGACCGTGAATATCAATCCCTTCTGCGATGATATCCGCAACCGTCATACGCGGGTTAAGCGATGCGTATGGATCTTGGAAAATCATTTGCATAGCACGGTTGAATTTCAACTTGTCAGCTTTTGATTTTTTACCGTGGACGTTTTCGCCTTTGAACACAACGTCGCCGTCAGTCGCGTCATAAAGACCGATGATTGTACGTCCTGTCGTAGACTTCCCACAGCCAGACTCTCCTACGAGTCCGAGCACTTCACCTTTGAAAATATCAAACGAGATTCCGTCGACCGCTTTGACAACGCGGCCACGGCCAATTTTAAAGTGCTGCTTCAGGTTTTTTACTTCGAGTAATTTCTCGCGTTCCATTATTCAGCACCACCTTTCGTAAACGATTTTGCGAACGCACTGTCCGGACGATACTTGAGAGCGAGTTCACGAATCGCACGTGGCGGACTAACCGCTGGTGCTTGTGGGTGTAATAACCAACTAGAAGCAAAGTGTGTATCACTCACCTGGAACATCGGTGGCTCTTTCTCAAAATCAATCTTCATCGCGTATGGGTTACGCGGTGCGAATGCATCCCCTTTTGGAGGATCGAGCAAGTTTGGAGGCGTACCCGGGATTGCCGGTAACGCTTCGTTACGGTCATCTGTCGGACGCGGCATCGAACCAAGAAGTCCCCATGTGTACGGGTGACGTGGCTCGTAGAAGATTTCATCAACCGTTCCTTTTTCAACTAGACGACCTGCATACATAACAGCAACACGGTCAGCCATGTTCGCAACAACGCCAAGGTCGTGCGTGATGAAGATAATCGCTGTACCTGTTTTTTGCTGAATGTCTTTTAATAGTTCAAGAATTTGCGCCTGAATCGTAACATCAAGTGCTGTTGTCGGCTCATCGGCAATCAACACTTTCGGGTTACATGCGAGGGCGATCGCGATAACGATACGCTGACGCATCCCACCAGAGAGTTGGTGTGGGTACTGTTTCAAACGCGCTTCTGGGTTTGGAATCCCTACAAGTGTCAACAATTCGAGCGTACGTTTCTTCGCATCCTCACCTGTCAATCCTTGGTGCTGTTTCAACCCTTCTGCGATTTGTTTGTAAATCGTCATTGTCGGGTTAAGTGATGTCATCGGGTCTTGGAAAATCATTGCGATATCGCGACCACGAATTTTAAGCATTTCTTTTTCCGAAAGTTTCGCCAAGTCTTTCCCTTCGAACATGATTTCTCCGTTCGTGATTTCACCTGGAGGGTTCGGAATGAGACGCATGATCGCCTTCGAAGTAACGGATTTACCTGAACCCGATTCTCCTACGATGGCGAGCGTCTCGCCTTTTTTCAAATCAAACGATACGCCACGAACGGCTTGAACCGTTCCTGCATATGTGTGGAACGAGACCTCTAAATCTCGGACTGATAAAATCGTTTCCATGCACGAGTCCCCCTCTTTCTTTTTTATTTACGCATTTTCGGATCGAACGCATCACGCAAGCCATCGGCAAGCAAGTTGAAGCTGACCATGAGCAAGACGATGATGACCGACGGGATAATAAGAAGGAACGGGAATGTCCGTAGTTCTTTGTATCCATCGTTGATCAACGTACCAAGTGATGCCTGTGGCGGTTGAAGCCCGATCCCGATAAAGCTGAGGAATGCCTCGAAGAAGATGGCAGATGGAATCGTGAACATGAGCGTGATGATAATCGCACCCAATGTGTTTGGAATCAAGTGTTTGAAAATCAATCGCGTACTAGATGCACCAAGTGTGCGAGCTGCCAAGACAAACTCTTGGTTTTTGAGTTTCAAAATCTGACCACGAACGAGTCGACTCATCCCGATCCAACCAGTGATGGCCATGGCGAGGATGATGGTGAATACACCAGGGTCAAAGATTAAGATGAACAAGATGATTAAGATCAAGTTAGGTACACCTGTCAAAATCTCAACAATCCGTTGCATGATGTTATCCGTACGTCCACCGAAGTAAGCTGAGACACCACCGTATGCGACACCAATCAATGTATCGATGATGGCCGCAACGAAACCGATGAAGAGGGAAATACGAGTCCCTTCCCAAATACGTGACCAAAGATCACGACCAAGGTAGTCCGTACCGAACCAGAAGTTCTCTTCTACGTTCTTTTGTTCGTAGAAGTCGATATCGCGACCACCGAGTGTCGCCATCCCATCAAAGCCAGCCCATTCAAGACCTGTGACTTTTGGCGGAAGTTTCGCTTGTGAAATGTTTTGTTCATACGCATCACGAGCCGATAACATCGGTCCGAACAATGCAAGTGCAACGAGAATTAAAATAATTGATAGCGAGATGATGGCCGCTTTGTTTTTCTTTAGGCGCATCCATGCATCTTGCCAGAAGTTTAAACTTTTCCCAGCGATTCGTTCACCAAGCTGTTCATTCATCTCAACAGGTGTGAACATGTCTTGGTCGAACTGTTCGTAATTCTTTTTGTTTTCAATCATCAGTTATTCCCCCCAAGACGAATACGTGGGTCAACAACCCCATAGAGCAAGTCGACAAGCAAAATGATAATAATGAACAATCCTGAGAAGAACAATGTCGTTCCCATGATGACAGAGTAGTCGTTCAACGTGATTGACGTGACGAACAATTCTCCAAGTCCTGGAACAGCGAAGATTTTCTCGATAACGAATGTACCCGTTAAGAGTCCAGCTGTCATCGGTCCAAGGATGGTGATGGCAGGAATCATCGCGTTACGAACCATGTGTTTCCACACGATGGCGTTACCCGTCAACCCTTTCGCTTTCGCAAGCGTGACGTAGTCTTGTCCGGTAACCTCTAACATCTCGGTTCGGACGAAACGGGCAATCGCTGCCGTGACACCGAGTGACAACGAGATTGTTGGTAAGACTGTATGTGCTGGTGTTTCCCAGAATGCAACTGGAAGCAACTGCAATTTAACTCCGACATAGTACTGAAGGAGGGCTGCAAAAACGAACGATGGGACAGAAATCCCGATTACCGATACGAACATTGAACCATAGTCAATGACCGTATTGTGACGAATCGCCGCAACAACACCTAACAATACGCCTACAAGAGTTCCGAGAACTAATGCCTGGAGCCCTAATTGTGCCGAAGGACCAATTCGTTCCATAATCAATTCAGTTACTGGACGGTTCGCCGTACGGAATGAAACGCCAAGGTCACCTTGGAGCATGTTTCCGATGTACGTCGCATAACGGACCGGAAGCGGATCGTTGAGTCCGTAGCGGTCATTCAATAATTGAATTTGTGATTCTGTCAGTTTTTCCTGGTTCTGATACGGTGAACCTGGGAGCAGGTCCATCAGGAAGAACGTGAACGTGGCAATCAAGAAGAACGTGATGAGGCCGTAAGTCAGCCGTTGTAGGATATAACGTCCCATGAATAAAAACCCCCTGTTTTTTCTAATTCTATCTACTACTTGCACCAACAGCTTCACTATGACATATGACCTATTTTTCAAATTCACAAAATGAAAGGAATATTCTGAAAGAATAGCGTATACGTCATCTCAAGGCTCTTAGCACAGCGGCTGAAAACAAAGAATATTCTTTTCAGAGATTATTCTGAATTTTCACTGTTACTACATTATACTTTACCAACAAAACATTTGAACAGTATTTTCTCTTACTTCGGTAGAATTTTTTAGAAAATCGGGGACATGCGGTTCGCATGCCCCCTCATCCCATTACTTGATATCAACGTATTTGTACTGGTAATCAGCACCGAACAGTTGACGGTTAAAGTTTTCGATGTTTGGACGAATCAAGTACGCCACACCAGCTTGATAAATCGGCATGATCGCTTGGTCTTGTTCGATTAAGAGAGCCTCAGCTTCTTTGAACAAGTCATAACGTGCATCGATGTTTGTTTCAGCAGACGCTTCATCAATCAACTGGTCATATTCAGATGACGCATAGTTAATGTCGTTTTGTCCGTTGTCTGATGTGAAGATACCAAGGTTCGTAAGTGGATCTTGGTAGTCAGGTCCCCAAAGTGCGAATGACATTTGGTAGTCACCGTTTGCTTCACGCTCAAGTTTGTTGTTGAAAGGTTGTTGAGCGATTTCAACCGTTACGTTCGGCAAGTTCGACTCAATTTGACCTTTCATATACTCAGAGATTTGTTTTGAAACTTCGCTATCGAACGAGAGGAGTTCGATTGTTGTCGCTTCTCCGCCTGTTGCTTCTTCCCAAAGTGAAGCAGCTTCGTCAGCGTTTGTTTGGAAGTACTCAACACCCTCTGTGTAATCCGTACCGTCTTCATATTTGATGAAGTCTTTTGGAATGAATGATGTTGTTGCAATTGAACCATTGTTCAAGAGTTGGTCGATGATTCCAGTTGGATCGACCGCACGTGCGATTGCTTTACGTGCATTCACATCAGAGAAGATTTCATCTTCGTGGTTGAATTTGAAATATCCGACAGCAGAACGAAGACCTGTGTTGTAATCTTCATCTTCTTGGAAAGCAGCAACTTGTTCTGATGCGAGACCTGCATAGTCAACATCACCAGCTTCATACAAGTTTACGACTGTAGATGTTTCTTTTACGACGCGAACATCAACGGCTTCAAGCGCGACGTTGTCTTTATCCCAGTACGTGTCGTTCTTTGTTAAGACATAACCTTGTTCACGATCCCACTCTGACCATGTAAATGGTCCGTTGTAGAGAAGGTTTTCAGGGTTCGTTGAGAAATCTTCGCCTTTCTCTGTCGCGAATGCTTCATTGATCGGTGTGAATGTACCGAATGAAGTAAGTGAAAGGAATGATGGGTCTGGACGCTCGAGTGTGACTTCGAGTGTTTTCTCATCGATTGCTTTAACGCCAAGCTCTTCTTTCGGTGTGTCACCTGTGTTGATCGCTTCAGCGTTTTTAATTGTGTTCATGATGTATGCATACTGTGAACCTGTTGCAGGATCAACTGCACGTTGCCATGCATACACGAAATCGTTGGCTGTAACTGGCTCTCCGTTTGACCATTCCGCATCACGAAGCGTGAATGTGTACACAGTCTCATCTTCGTTTACTTCTGGTTCGCCTTCAGCGAGAGCAGGTACGGCATTTCCATCTTTATCAAGACGGTAAAGACCTTCCATTGTGTTGGCGATCAAGTTGAATGCGACCGCGTCTGTAGCAAGAGCCGGATCGGCTGTTGTGATGTCTGACGTATCCGTCAAACGAAGAACTTTTTCTCCGTTTGAAGAAGAACCGCCGCCATCAGAGTCTCCGCCTGTCGAACAAGCCGCGAGTACTGAACCGAGTGCCAAGATGATCGTCATCATGAGCAAAATCGATTTTTTCTTCATTGCGATTTCCCCTTTCGTATTAAAAAGCTAGCCATTCGTCGAATGAACATCTTACTTTTTCTTTAATTTTCTGAATATTTCATAAAGTATTCGACGAAAGAACGTTAGGGCTATTGTAAGAAATTTTTAATCAAACTGTCAACTACATAATAAAACGCTATCATCTCATTCGAATTTCATACTCGCATTCTGCCCTACCTTACTAGTATCATAGAAGAAACGCGGAACGGTTGCTCGTTCCCTTTATGGCGTGAAAGGAGATTACATCGTTGAAAAAGTTTCGAAATATATTGATTGTTTGGGGGATTGTCACAATCCTGTACACCGTTTGGTCGATTTTTTCATATTTCCGAAGCGAATCTTTCCTGTTTCATTTGAGCGGCGGTCTATTCGTTTCCGGAATTCTCACGTTTGCGATCGGGATGTTCTCACATATGAGTGCGACAGGATTGTTCGATGGGATCATGTACGGTTTCAAGCGAAGTCGACGTGCAAAACTCAAAGAAATTGATGCGGATTATGAAGAGGATGAAGAAGAAGATCCTGAAGATCGGCAACTCCGTAAGCAATTGGCTTGGAACTGGGTGTTTGTCGGTGTCGGAAGTATCGTTCTTTCGTTTCTCATTGCGTTGATTTAATCTTTTCGGAAGCGACGTCCTATGCTACACTAGATGCAGAATAAGAACACTTGGATGAAGACAAGTAATTCAAATCCCCTTTTCCTCAGAGAGTCTACGGTGCTGCGAGTAGATGAAAAGACTTGAATGAATGGACTTCGGAGTGGCTCGCCTGAACATGAGTATGGCGAGACGGTTCACGCCCGTTACAGCGTTCAAGTGGCATAGTTTATGCAAATTTGGGTGGCACCGCGGTTATTCGTCCCGATTTATTCGGGCGGACGACTGCGGTTTTTTTATATTCTTCGGAGGTGTATACACATGGCAACGATTTTTTCAGGAATCAAACCGACCGGCGTCGTGACGCTCGGGAACTACTTAGGCGCGATGAAACAATTCGTCGATCTTCAAGATGACAACAATGCATATTATTGTATCGTTGATTTGCATTCCATCACCGTACAACTCGACCGTGTCGAGTTAATGAACAACACGCGAAAACTAGCGGCACTTTATCTCGCTTCTGGTCTCGACCCAGAGAAAGCGACAATCTTCGTTCAATCTGAAGTGAAAGCGCACGCTCAGCTCGGATGGATGTTAACATGCATCGCGGGAATGGGTGAGCTCGGTCGCATGACACAATATAAAGATAAATCGCAAGGCAACGAAAATGTTGGGGCCGGATTGTTCGTTTATCCAACACTAATGGCATCTGACATTTTGTTATACAATACGGAACTCGTTCCTGTCGGAGATGACCAAAAACAGCATATCGAATTGACTCGTGATTTGGCGGAACGGTTCAATAAACGTTACTACGAGACGTTCACGATGCCTGAACCACTTATTCAAAAAGAAGGCGCACGCATCATGTCTCTCACAAATCCCGTGAAAAAAATGTCAAAATCCGACACAAACGCCAAAGGATACATTTCAATGCTCGACGAGCCGAATGTCATCCGCAAGAAAATCAAGAGCGCCGTGACTGATTCAAGTGGCGTCATCTCGTTTGATCGTGAGAACAAACCAGGGATTTCAAACTTGTTAGAAATTTATTCACTCTCGACATGTACATCAATCGATGACCTCGTCAAGCAATACGAGAATTCAAATTACGGCACATTTAAACAAGATGTGGCAGAAGCAGTCGTCGCCTTACTCGAACCGATTCAAGCCCGTTACCATGAATTGATCGATTCTCCAGAACTCGATGAGATTCTCGATGCGGGTCGAGCCAAGGCTGAAGCCGTCGCGAATAAAAATCTCACGAAGATTGAAAAAGCAATGGGACTCAGTCGTAAACGTGCCAAAGTTAAAAAATAAACCTATATCAACAGAACTCTCCATGCGAGAGTTCTTTTTTTATAAATAATTGCATAAAAAAGAGAGACAGGCGTCCCTGTCTCTCTTGTAAGCGTGTAATGAAATTATTCTTTGCCTTCGATTGAAGCCCACTTGTAAGAGTAGTCTGCACCGAATGCGTGCTCAACGATACCTTTAACATATGGCTTCGTGAGGCGAGCAGATCCACGTTGGTAAACTGGTGAGATTGCGCTCTCTTCAAGAACGATCTTCTCAGCTTCTTGCATTTGTGTCCAACGTTCAGCTGGATCTGTGCTTGCTTTCGCATCAGCGATGAGTTTATCGAACTCGTCGTTCGACCACTTACCACGGTTGTATGGTCCGTCTGTGACGAAGAGGTCAATGAATGTCATTGGATCTTGATAGTCAGGACCCCAACCAGCGAATGTGAACTCAAACTCTCCTTTGTTCTCAAGGTCAAGTTTGTTGTTGAACGGTTGTTGCTTGATTGAAACGCTCATACCTGGAAGGTTCTTCTCAAGTTCACCTTTGATGAACTCACCGATTTGCTTCGCAGACTCTGAGTCATAGTTGAGGAGTTCAAGCTCAACTGTATCCGTTCCGAGCTCAGAAAGACCTTCTTCCCAAAGCTTTTGAGCTTCTTCCACGTTGTATCCGCCGATGTCGCCATTTCCTTCACGGAAGTCTTTTCCGTCTGGACCTGTTACGAAATCTTTTGGTACGAAGTAGTTAGCAGGGATTGAACCGTTCGCGAGAAGCGTTTCAGCGATGGCAGTTTTGTCATACGCACGGTCAATCGCGTTACGGATTTTTTGGTTGTCAAGCGCTTCCACTGCAGTGTTGAACTGAAGGTAGAAGAGTGTTGGCTCAACGACAGTTGAGAAATCTTCGTTATCTTGATATTGAGCAACGAGCTCAGAAGTCAAGCCTGTGCGGTCAACGTCGCCGTTTTCATACAAGTTAACACCTGTTGAAACTTCTTTAACGACTTTAACGTTGATCTCTTCAAGTTTAACTGTGTCAGCATCCCAATAGTCTTCGTTCTTGACCATTTTCCAGCCTTGCTCGCGCTCCCAGCTGTCGAGTTTGAACGGTCCGTTGTAGAGAGTTGTCTCTGCAGATGTACCGAAGTTCTCGCCTTGCTCTGTATCGAATGACTCAAGTTTTGGCATGAACACGCCGAAGCTTGTCAATCCGAGGAAGTAGTCAGCTGGTGCTGTCAATTTAACTTCAAGCGTTTGATCGTCGATTGCTTTAACGCCTACTGCATCACGCTCGCCTTCGCCAGTGTTGTACGCTTCTGCGCCTTCGATGACTGACATAACGTATGCATATTGTGAAGCGTTATCTGGGTTGAGTACTTCTTTCCAAGCGTATTCGAAGTCGTTCGCTGTGACAGGCTCCCCGTTTGACCAAGTCGCGCCTTCACGAAGTTTGAACGTGTACGTTTTTCCGTCTTCTGAAACTTCGTGAGATTCAGCCATACCTGGAGTTGGCTCATCGTTCTCGTCCATGCGGTAGAGACCTTCGTTAACGTTGTTTAATACGTTGAACGATACAGCGTCCGTTGCGAGCGTTGGGTTAAGTGAAGGAATGTCTGAGCTGTCGAGCAAGTTGAGGACTTGCGCTTCGTCTGCAGAACCTTCCGAACCTGATCCGTTTGAAGACCCTGTGTCTTCATCCCCTGTCGAACATGCAGCTAGGAAAGCACTTGAAAGAAGTGTAACCGAAGATGCTAAAGCAAAACCTTTTTTCTTATTCATTGCGATGACCCCCTGATTTTTTCGTTTTAACGAAGTGAATGATGGTAGAAAATTCAGTCATTTCTTCTGACAGTATTTGTTACCAAAATCCCGTTGATGCAATAATACAATATTCTGATAATTTTGCAAAGTGTTTATTTTGATTTTTCTAAAAAATTTTCTCTATAGTCAAAAAGCCCGCCTAGAGCGGCGGGCCTTTAGCTCAATTTTCGTATTTTTTCGAAAAGGTTAGGACATATGAAGGACCGATGACCGGATAACCAATCTGATCGTATCCTTTTTCAACCAAATAAGAACGCCCTGCTTGATAGATTGGCATAACAACCGCCTCTTCTAACAGCTTCGCTTCCGCGTTTCGTAAAATGATATTACGTTCGTCCAAACTCTCGGTGGAGCGGGCTTGATCCATCAATTGATCGTATGACTCATTTGCATAACGACTTGAGTTGAGTACATCATCAGACTCGAATTGCGTCAAATAGGCAGATAGCATCGGGTAGTCGGGTTGCCATCCAGATAACGAAAAGGAATAATTTCCTGAGACTTCTTTCCTAACTTTATCTCCAAGTGGAAGCTCTACAACCGTGACGGTCAACCCGTCCAACTGTTCCAAATTCTCTTTTAATCTTGTCGAAATTTCACGTGCTTCCTCATCGACAAAGCTAAGCAATTCAATCTCGATGGTTTCTGTTTTTAAGCGTTTTTTCACAGTTTCAAATAATTGGTTGGCATCGCCTTCCAACTCTGCAACCGAATCCTCCTCATCCATGACGAGAAGTCGTTCCGTCGTTTGTTCCGCTCGTGCAAGCGATTCTTCGAGTGCCGTCCGCTCAAGTGTCAGGGCGAGGGCTTTTCGAAATGCAACATCATTGAATGGTGCTTTTTCAACATTCGGTTTTAAATAAAACACCCCACTTCGCGGAACGTCTTTAATATTCATGACTTCCTCATCAATGGTAGAAGTGTCGAAGTCATAAGGAATCGGATGCATCCCTGACGTCGCAGTCAGATTTGATTCACTTTGGATGGTGATCGTTTCAAGCGTAACGTTGTCGACTTCTCGATACGTTTCGTTTTTATGTAACGAGATGCTTGTATCATCCATTCGATCAAATTTAAATGGACCGTTTGTTTCTAACTCATCCCATGATGTCACGGATGGTTGTGGCAAAAACGCTGGCATAGCGAAAACTTCTTCGAATCCTTCCATCGGTCGGATGAGGGTGATCTCGAGCGTTCGCTCATCGATTGCTCGAACACCTAACGTATCCGGTTCTTGTTGCCCGAGTCCGATTTCTTTCGCAGATTTGACATCCGCAAGTAAAAAACTAAATGGTGAGTTCGTCTCGTCATCGACGAGTTTACGGAAATGGCCGACAAACGTCTGCGCGGTAACTGCATTCCCTTCTGTCGTCATACTCTCTTTCAATGTGAACGTATAAACCGTTCCATCTTCAGATCGTTCTAACTTCTCGACGAGTCCTGGTTCAATCGCTCCATCTGCGCCGAACCGATAGAGTCCTTCATATAGATGTGACAATACCGTTTGGGATGCCGGGTCAATCGCGAGCATGACGTCCGGTTGAGTCGGAAGGGATTCCCCATGAATCGTAATGGTTTGTTCTTCTGGTGGTAGTAGTTCACGTGACTGCTCTCGTTGTTCGTTCCAAATAAATAAAAAAAGGATAAGGACTGAACCTAACAAGGCGGCCACGATGAATGATTTCTTGTTCATTCGTTGCACTCCTTTCTGTTAGACCAACCCTTATACCCTAACCTTTTTTGAATGATTTTTCTACCGTCAGTTCGTCACTTTCGCAAATGCGAGTGTCGCATTGTGGCCCCCGAAGCCAAGTGAGTTACTGAGTGCATACTGAATGTCAAGTTCCCGATTTCCTTCACGTACATAATCAAGGTCGCAATCTGCTGCAGGTGATTCACAGTTGATCGTCGGATGAATCTTCCCTTCATGAATCGAAAGAGCTGTGATGACTGCCTCGACGCCACCTGCTCCTCCGAGAAGATGACCAATCATCGATTTCGACGAGTTGACCGCGAGTTTGTCGGCGTGTTCCCCGAACACACGACGAATCGCTTTCGTCTCAAGCATATCGTTGAGCGGTGTGCTCGTGCCGTGTGCGTTGATGTATTGAACGTCTTCCGGCTTGATTCCCGCATCGCGAATCGCCTCACTCATCGCTTTTGACCCGCCTTCTGCTTCTGGTGACGGAGCAGTGATGTGATAAGCGTCTGAACTCATCCCGTATCCGACGACTTCTGCATACATTTTCGCTCCACGTGCCTTCGCATGTTCGTACTCTTCTAATACGAGTACGCCAGCGCCTTCACCCATGACAAACCCATCGCGGTTCTCGTCGAATGGACGGCACGCTGTATTCGGGTCCGGATTCGTCGAAAGTGCTTTGTTCGAACAAAAGCCAGCGAACGAAAGTGGTGTAATCGGCGCTTCCGCTCCACCGGCGAACATGGCAATCGCATCTCCCCGTTGAATGACGCGGAACGCTTCTCCGATTGAGTTCGTCCCTGATGCACATGCAGTCACGGAACAGTTACTTGGCCCTTTAGCCCCGAGGTAGATCGACACTTGTCCGCTCGCCATGTTCGGAATCATCATTGGAATGAAGAACGGGCTTACACGACGCGGTCCACGGTCATGAAGGATGGCTGACTGCTTGTCGATTGTTTCAACGCCACCAATTCCGCTTCCGATCCACGTTCCGACTTCATCGGCAATCGCTTTGACATCGAGTCCGCTGTCTTTATGGGCAGCGTCTGCCGCCAAAAGTGAGTATTGGATGAACGAATCCATTTTACGCGCTTCTTTTGGTTCGACTAAGTGTTCGATGTTCCACTCTTTTACTTCCGCTCCGACTTTCGCCGGATATTGGCTGATGTCGATTTTCGTCAACGTATCGATTGCGTTGTCCCCTTTTAAAAGACGGTCCCACATTGTCGACACGTCGTTTCCTAACGGTGATACGACTCCTAATCCTGTCACTACTACTCGTTTCATGAATGATTCCCCTCCGTAATTGTTGCATGATTCCATGTCAGACAGCTTGCACCCCACGTGAGTCCGGCTCCAAACCCTGCGATGACGACCGTTTGTCCGTCTTGGATTTTACCAGACTTGACGGCTTCCGCTAAGGCGAGCGGGATCGATGCCGCTGATGTATTCGCATGGTCTTGAATGGTCATGACGACTTTCTCTTCTTCTAAATCTAAACGTTCCATCGCCGCATCGATGATTCGACGATTCGCTTGGTGCGGTACAAGGACGTCGAGGTCGTTCAACAACTTATCGGCCTTGTTTAACGATTCGAGCACAATCTCCGGCATTTTCCGCACGGCGAACTTGAACACTTCGCGACCGTTCATGACAATCTTTCCTTCATCGTTTTCGTACAAGTGCTTGCCACCTGTACCGTCACTTCCAAGTACGATGGAGTCGATTGAAGCGATCTCGTCTTCCCCGAGTACGACAGCTCCAGCTCCGTCTCCGAATAGGACAGCTGTCGACCGGTCATCCCAGTCAATCAAACTTCCCATCTTCTCTGCTCCGATGACGAGCGTTTTCTTGAAGCCTTTCGAGTCCATCAGGCTTTTCGCTGTATCCATTGCGAAGATAAATCCACTACATGCTGCACTGACGTCGAATGCCACAGCGGCTTTCGCGCCAAGATTCGCCTGAACCACGCAGGCGGTTGCCGGGAAGGCTGGCGCAGTCGCCGTCGCACAGACAATCGCCTCGATCTCATCGATGCTGACCCCAGCGCTCTGTAACGCCCGTTCTGCGGCACGTGTCGCCATATCCGAGACTGATACGTCTCTTTCTGCTAAATGTCGCGCCTCGATGCCTGTACGCGTACGAATCCACTCATCGCTCGTATCCATTCGTTTTTCTAAATCGATATTTGTCACCCGATTGTTCGGTAAGAACGATCCGATGCCGATGATTCCAATATTCATATCGTCGACCCCTATTCTTAGTATCTGGTACTAATATAAGGGAATAAAAAGAGGATGTCAATGCATCCTCCTCATGATCAATCGATTAAGCTTGTTCGAGACGTTTCGTGACAGCCATGACCATCTTCGCAGAGTTAATCGACGCCGTTTCTAAAAATTCATCAAACGATAAGTTCGCCTCTTCGTCTGCGCTGTCTGAAATCGAGCGTGTGACGACGAACGGGACACCGAACTGGTAACACGTTTGCGCGATTGGAGCAGCTTCCATCTCGACGGCAGCGACGCCATCGAAATGCCCAAGGATGTCTGCTACGCGTTTCGAGTCGTTGATGAACGAATCTCCCGTTACGATCAATCCTTGATGCACGTTCACGTCCGGTAAGTTTTCAATCACATCTTTACAGACGCTGACGAGCTTTGGATCGGCTTCATATGCTGGTGGCATCCCTGGTACTTGTCCGTACTCATAACCGAATGCTGTCACGTCGACATCGTGGTGACGTACTTCTGTTGAGACGACGACGTCACCGACTTTCATCCCTTTTTTAAATCCGCCGGCAGAACCCGTATTGATCACGACGTCCGGTTTGAACTTATCAATTAAGAGTGTCGTCCCGATGGCGGCATTGACTTTCCCGATGCCTGACTTCAAGATGACGACTTGCATGTTTCCAAGATATCCTTCATAAAAATGATAGCTTGCGATTTCTGTATCTTTACGTTCAGTTAGTTCGTTCCGAAGTAAATTCACTTCTTCTTCCATCGCACCGATGATTCCAACTTTCATTCCGATTCCTCCTCAGAAAGAGAGCGACTTCCAAGATGGAGGTCGCTCAACAACTTATTTGATTTCTTTGATTTCGACGATCATGTCGCCACCTGGTGTTTGAACTGTGACCACATCTCCAATCGTACGGCCAAGAAGCGCTTTCGCGATTGGTGATTCGTTCGAGATTTTCCCTGTGAACGGGTCTGCCTCGGCACCACCGACGATTGTGTATGTCTCGTCTTCGTTATCTTCTTGGATGAAGAACGTTACCGTTTTCCCGATTGAGACAACCGAGTTATCTCCTGCATCATCTTGAATGATGACTGCGTTGCGGAGCATTTCTTCTAATTGTGCGATTCGTCCTTCGACCATCGCTTGTTCTTCTTTCGCCGCGTCGTATTCCGCGTTTTCTGATAAGTCACCGAAATCACGAGCAATCTTAATATTTTCAACGACTTCTTTACGGCGGACCGTCTTCAGTTCGTTTAATTCATTCTCGATCTTCGCTTTTCCGTCTAACGTCATATAGTGTTGTTTTTCAGCCATTTCTGTCACTCCTTCATTGTCTCCTAGTATATTACAGCTAGGGTAAATTGAAAACGATTTATTTCCTCACGCGCGATTACGCTCAGTGAGCACCCAACGGATCTTCGTCACGAGTAAATCGATTGCGACAAAGTTTTCTCCGCCTTCAGGAACGATGATATCCGCATACCGCTTCGTCGGCTCGCAGAACTGCAAATGCATCGGTCGAACGACATTCGTGTATTGTGCCACGACTGAATCAATCGAACGTCCACGTTCATTGATATCCCGCTGCATGCGGCGCAGGATGCGAACGTCAGCATCCGTATCCACGAACACCTTAATATCCATCAATTCACGCAAACGGGCATCTTCAAGTGCTAAAATCCCCTCAACGATGACGACATCGACCGGTTCAATCAAAATCGTCTCATCAGAGCGCGTATGGGCCGCGTAGTCATATACCGGCTTCTCGACAGCCTGATGTTGTTGCAATTGTTGGATATGTTCAATTAGCAAATCGTTATCAAAGGCGAAGGGGTGGTCGTAGTTTGTCTTGTACCGCTCCTCCATCGTCATTTCAGATTGATCTTTATAATACGCGTCTTGTTCAATCATGACGACCGATTGACCTTTAAACGCATCGACGAGCGCACGGGCCACGGTCGTTTTTCCAGATCCGGTACCCCCGGCCACGCCAATAATGACGGGTTTATGTTGCATCAAAGTTAAGTCCTCCTCATCGTAATTTACGACTGATTGCTAGGCCATCACCAAGGGGCAAAATTGCAGTATGATAATCGGTCCGTGCCATCAATTGCTCAGTAAACTGCTTCACGAGACGGACAAGTCGGCGTCGACGTCGGTCCAATACTGACACGTCCTCGAGCAAGACGTCCCCTCGTAAAAACAAATTATCGCTGTAAATCGTACCACCAATTGGTACTAAAGCGCCATACCCATCAAAAAATTTTTGATATTGTCCTTTTGCCGCATCAATAAACACGGCATCGAACTCACCTTCAATCGAACCAATCAATTCAACGGCGTCACCGTGAATCAATGTGATGCGATCGCGAACATCAGAACGTCCGATAAAACCAGTCGCCTCTTCGAATCGACGAGCATTTCGTTCAATCGTGACGATTTCGGCATCTGGTAACAACTCTGCCATACGGATTGCACTGTAGCCAATTGCCGTCCCCACCTCAAGGATTCGGGTCGGTCGCTGCATCGCCAACAAAGAGAGAAGTACTTCAGAGCCCGTCAAGTCCATGATTGGGACGTGATGTTCTCGCGCAAATGCCTCCATCTCTGTTAGTAGCGGAGAGCGGTCATTAATCAATTGTTCTACATATCCCTCATAGGATGCATGGTCCACTCGTTCCACCTCTTAACTCTCTTCATTCAAACGACCGGAAGCATCCGCTTCCGGTCGTCCCATCAATTACTGTTCGCTTCTTCAAACGCTTCCCATTCGGAACGGTACGTATTGACGTTTTGTTGATGGTCCTCATAATTGACTTCGAACAAGACTTCCCCATTCGGGAAACCTTCACGTGGAGGGCGTGCATAGAAGTAAATGTTCTCTGTGTCGTTCGGGTTGAGTACCGCCTCAAACGCGTCGCGACTGACAGCCGCGATTGGACCGATTGGAATCCCTTCATAACGGTACGTGTTATATAAAGAATCGTTCTCCAAATCTGCGAATGAAGTGAAAATCGATGTCTCCCCCGTGCCGTACCAGACGGTCGGGTCAGACTGTAATTTCATGCCGTCGTTCAGGCGATTTTCAAAGACACCGGCAATCTCTTTCCGGTCTTCCGTCGAAACAGCCTCTTTCTCGACAACCGATGCGAGCGCGAGCGTCTCATGGAAGGTACGTCCTGAATCGGCCAAACGACCTTTGTACTCTTGATACATACTTTCAGTCGGGAGTAGCATCTCATCGATAATTTCAGTGAGTGTTACCCCTTTGTTGAATTCATATGTTGCTGGGAACAGGTATCCTTCAAGCGGATGATAAATGCCTTCCTGCAATACTTCCTCCGTCAACATCTCATGCTCGTTCACGAGCGAACTGATATATTCACGGTCACTCAATTGTTCGGAAATCTCTTCTTTCGGAATATCGGCCTCTTTCGCAAGTCGCGCAATGACCTGGTCGATTGTGAACCCTTCCGGAATGACGAGCTTGATATCAGGAACCACAATGACTTTACCTGTTTGCAACGTTTCAATCAACTCATCGATTGATTGAGATGGTGACAACGTATACGTCCCCGCTTGGAACGATGACTCGTTTTTAAAGCGTGTATAGAAACGGAAAATCGTGCTACTCCTTACAAGCCCATTCTCTTCTAGTAATTCACCAATGTATCCCGAACCGGCACCGAGTGGGACTTCGACCTCAACGGTTTCCGTCGATGTCGGATCAATCGGTTCGACGGAGCGCTTCACGAAGACGTAAGCGAGTGCCGAGCCTGTGGCGATGACGAGAAGGAAGATGGCAAGGATGACAACCGTGATGCGACGAACAATCCGGTTGCGGGCACGTTTCTCATCTGACATAGATGGATGATTCATGCATTTCTCCCCTGTTCATTTTATAAAGAGAGGCGACGAGGGAAATCCCTAGCCGCCTGTCCCCTATTTAGTCTAGACCGACTTCGTCATTGACGATATCGAATGCTTCCATGACCTCTTCGAAGTCTTCATCGTCTTCGACGAGCTTCAAGATGAATTCGCCATCTTCAAGTTCTTCAATTTCAAATGCGTATACTTCGATTGTGTCTTCATCTTCTGTTTCCGGAGCGCCGACTGGTTCGAGTACAACGAATGTTTTCTTCGAACGGTCGCTTGTCATACGGAAAATTTCTGCAAATAAATGCTCGTCTCCATTTTCATCTGGAATACGGTACATTTCTTCTTCACGACGGATTTCTGCCATGAGAGATTCCTCCTTATTTCCCGGAACGGTCCAGGTAGTTTTGTAAAATCATCACGGCCGCCATTTTGTCGATGACCGCTTTTCTCTTTTTGCGGCTGACATCTGCTGAAATGAGCATCCGTTCCGCTTGCATCGTCGTTAATCGTTCATCCACCAACACGCAAGGTAAGCCTGTCTGTTCGGTGAACGCCTCGGCAAACGCCTCTGACGCCTCACCGCGCGGACCAACTGTTCCATTCATGTTTTTCGGGTGACCGACGACAACTTCTTTCACATCGTACTGCTCGATAAACGGACGAAGGAGACGGACGGCTTCGTCAAAGTCGGGTTCGGTCCAATAGACCGTCTCCACACCTTGTGCCGTCCATCCCATCAGGTCACTCACCGCGACACCAATTGTCTTCGATCCGACATCGAGTCCCATGACTCGCTTCATATTAATCCTCTCTACGATCGTTCAAATACGATTTGACCAACTCTTCGAGAAGTTCATCCCGCTCAATTTTGCGAATCAAGTTTCGCGCATCATTATGACGTGGGATGTAGGCGGGGTCACCTGACAATAAGTATCCCACGATTTGATTGATCGGTTGATAACCTTTTTCCTCGAGTGCTTGATATACCGTAATCAGCGTCTCACGTGTGTTAGCACGTTGATCATCTTCTGGAAAATTGAATTGCATCGTGCGATCCATTTGGCTCACAAGAATCCACCTCTTTCCGTTTGCACTTCACACTCTATTATGCCAGTGATTGGACGTAATGTGAAGCAAACTTCAATGCTTCGTCCAGTTTTGTTGCATCACGGCCACCTGCTTGTGCCATGTCAGGACGACCGCCACCACCGCCGCCACAGCGTGTTGCGACTTCTTTAATGAGTTTTCCGGCATGGAAGCCACGGTCGTTCAAGTCTTTCGTCACACCTGCGACGAGGTTGACCTTCTCACCGTTCGCCGACCCGAGGATAATCACGGCAGAACCGAGCTTCCCTTTCAAGTCGTCGACCATGCTACGGAGGGCATCCATATCTTGTCCATCGACACGCTTCGCAATCAATTGAACGTCACCAATCGTTTCGATTGCATCCGTCAATGAAGAAGCTTCGATGTTCGCAAGTTTTGCTTTGAGCGACTCTGAAGCACGCTCCACGTCTTTGATTTCAGCCTGGAGTGCTTGAACACGTGCTGGGACCTCAAGTGGTTTCGTCTTCAACAGTTTCGCTGCCGCTTCGAGCGTCTCGATTTGCTGGTTCATCACTTCGTATGCGCCAGCCCCTGTGACCGCTTCGATTCGACGTGTTCCTGCGCCAATTCCTGATTCAGACAAGATTTTAAAGAGTCCAATTTCAGCCGTGTTAGATACGTGACAGCCACCGCAAAGCTCAACTGAGTAGTCCCCAGCCGATACGACACGAACGACATCGCCGTACTTCTCACCGAAGAGTGCCATCGCACCTTTTGCTTTCGCATCTGCGATATTCATTTCTTCGATGTCGACACCGATCGATGCCCAAATCTTCTCGTTCACTTGACGCTCAATCGATTGAAGCTCTTCAGCTGTCACTTGACCGAAGTGAGAGAAGTCGAAACGAAGACGATCTGGTGTCACGAGTGACCCAGCCTGGTTGACGTGCTCGCCGAGCGTGTCTTTCAAGGCACGGTGAAGGAGGTGCGTCGCCGTATGGTTTTTCACGATCGCTTGACGTGAGTCTTGGTCAACCGTTGCTGTCACTGCCACTTCCGCTTTCGCGACGCCTGACTCGACTGTGACCGTGTGCAAGTTTTGCCCATTCGGTGCTTTCGACACATCTTTTACGCGAAGAAGGAAGTCTTCGCCGACGATTTGACCTTTGTCACCGATTTGACCGCCGCTCTCTGCGTAGAATGGCGTTTGATCGAGGATCACTTGTGCCTCTTCCCCTGCAGCGACGACGTCAACGAGTTCCCCGTCGTGAATCAAGCTGACGATTTTCGCGTTCGTCTCAAGGTTGTTGTATCCGAGGAATGTCGATGACATCGTGATGTCCGCGAGTACGCCAGACTGGATTTGCATCGATTCAACGTCAGCACGCGCTTGACGTGCACGTTCACGTTGTTCATTCATCGCTTCTTTGAAGCCGTCCTCATCGACCGTCATCTGATGGTCTTCAGCGTATTCGATTGTCAATTCGAGCGGGAAACCGTACGTGTCGTAGAGACGGAACGCGTCTTGACCGCTGATCACGTTTGCTCCCGCTGCTTTTTGCGCTTTCGCGACTTCGTTCAAGATTGCGAGTCCGTCGTTCAACGTTTCATGGAAACGCTCTTCCTCGTTCTTGATGACTTTCTTGATGAAGTCTTTCTTCTCGTTCACTTGTGGATAGAAGTCGACCATGATGTCACCGACGACATCGACGAGCTCATACATGAACGGACGCTCGATGCCGAGCATCTTCGCATAGCGGACCGCACGGCGGAGAAGACGACGGAGGACATATCCACGTCCTTCGTTCGACGGGAGTGCACCGTCTCCGATCGCGAACGATACGGTACGGATGTGGTCAGCGATGACTTTGAAAGCAACGTCTTTGTTGCTATCTTGACGATATACGTCGCCACTGATTTTTTCTGTCTCACGAATGATCGGCATGAAGAGGTCGGTATCGAAGTTTGTCGGTACGTCTTGAAGGACGCTCGCCATCCGTTCGAGTCCCATCCCTGTATCAATGTTTTTACGTGGAAGCTCTGTATAGTTCCCGTGCCCGTCATGGTTATATTGGCTGAACACGATGTTCCAGATTTCAAGGTAACGCTCGTTCTCCCCACCCGGATAAAGTTCAGGGTCTGTCGGGTCGTCTCCGAACGCTGGTCCACGGTCGAAGAAGATTTCGGTGTTCGGACCAGATGGGCCTTCGCCGATTTCCCAGAAGTTATCTTCAAGTGGGATGATGCGGTCAGCCGGCATGCCGAGGTTCAACCAGATTTGTTTTGATTCTTCATCGTCCGGGTGAATCGTGACAGAGAGGCGATCTGGGTCGAGACCGTACCACTCGTCACTCGTCAAGAGTTCCCAGCCCCATGTGATCGCTTCTTCACGGAAGTATTCTCCGACTGAGAAGTTTCCGAGCATTTCGAAGAACGTATGGTGACGTGCTGTCTTCCCGACGTTCTCGATATCGTTCGTACGAATCGATTTTTGTGCGTTGACGATTCGTGGGTTCGCTGGGATGACACGTCCATCAAAGTATTTCTTCAATGTCGCGACACCAGAGTTGATCCATAACAAAGTCGGGTCTTCGACCGGTACGAGCGACGCACTCGGCTCAACGCTGTGACCTTTTGATTTGAAGAAATCTAAGTACATTTGGCGAATCTGTGCGCCAGTCAATGATTTGAGCGGTTTCATGAACAATTCCTCCTTATTTCTGAACGAAACGAAAAAAAGCGATGCCTGCCCCTGTGGAAAGGGACGAAAGCATCGCTTCGTGGTACCACCCTCGTTCGCACGGTAAACACCGTGCCTCGAACATCCGTTAACGTGGATGAGGCGCCCAGGTTGAGTGGGGACTCCAGAATAGCTTCGGTCGGCCGACCTCCATCTTCTCGCAGCCAAGGAAGATGTCTCTGTAGAGGCGGTGACGACGTACTCATTTCCTTCATCGTCTGTATCGTTTCAGTTATCTATTCGTCATTATCACACGCGCTTATGAAGACGTCAAGACTTCCCGCCTAAGCGTTCGACCAATTTCGTTCGACGAACCGGCTCTTCTTCTCGTGTCGCTGCCTCGAGCGCTCGTACGTCTCCAAACAACAGTAAGCTTTTCTTCGCTCGCGTGACGGCCGTATAAATCAAGTTCCGCGACGAGCGGAAGCCTCCAGTGAAGAAGACCGGCATGAGCACGATCGGGAATTCGGAACCTTGCGACTTATGAATCGTGATCGCATACGCATGAGTGAACTGGTCCCATTCACTGCGGTTATATTCGACTTCTGTCTGATCGAATCGGATATAAATTTTATCGACTTTATCGACGTTCTCTTTTGCGAAGAAAATATTTGTGATTTCCCCGATATCTCCGTTATAGACGTTCTCTTCGGCGTTGTTGACGAGTTGTAGCACTTTATCGCCATTTCGGTAAATACGTGTCCCATGCTTCACTTCACGGGCACTCGATTTTGGATTGAACACGTGTTGAAGCGCTTCGTTCAGCCCATCGATTCCGCATACACCTCGATATGTCGGAGCGAGCACTTGGATATCAAATGGTGAATATCCTTTCCGGAGGGCCGCTCCCGCCATCTGACAAATCGCTTGAAGCGCCGTCTCTTGGTTCGCCGTGTAGAAGCGACGGTCCGGGAGCGCCGCCAATAAGTCTTCTGGCATCTTTTTGGCGTTCAAGGAATGGGCGAGCCGTAAAATACTAGACTCCGACGCCTGACGGTGGACGACGTCGAGGCGGACGACCGGAACCCCATCCGTCGCCATTAAATCGGCGAGCACTTGTCCCGGTCCGACTGACGGGAGCTGATCGCGGTCCCCGACGAACAAGATTTTCATCCCGTTCGGTACCGCTTTAAGTAAGCTTCTGAATAAGAAAATATCAATCATCGACGCTTCGTCGACGATGAGCACTTTCCCCGCAAGTGGGTTCGTCTCATCGACTTGGAACGAACTTCCGTCAAATTTCAAGAGACGGTGAATCGTCGATGCCGGAAGCCCCGTCGATTCGCTGAGTCGCTTCGCGGCCCGACCCGTCGGTGCGGCCAAGACGAACGGGAACGGTTGTTTCGGTACGGGCTCTAACTTCCAGTCGAAGACGTCACTGAGTGCGTGAATAATCCCACGGACAACCGTCGTCTTCCCCGTACCCGGCCCACCAGTGAGCACCATGAGTGGGGATTTGAGCGCAAGCTCGATCGCTTCTCGCTGTTGGGTCGCATATTCAATCGAAAACATCTCCTCGACACGTCCGACCGCGTCAAAAATTGTCGTCATGTCCACGTCTTCCGTCGTCGATGTCGCCATGATACGCGCCAATTCCTCTGCCGCCTTTCGTTCAGCGCGGAACACCCGAGGATGATAGACGACCCCGTCATCGATAACGACCCGTTCTTCTTTTGCGAGCGACTCTAATGCCGTGACGAGCGCGTCACCTGGGTCCGCCCCGATGATTCGAGGCATCTCCGCTTCGAGTTGCTCCGCCGTCACGTAGAGATGACCGTTCCCTTGTTCGAGCTCTAACACGTAAAGTACCGCTGCCGCAATGCGTTCAGGATGAATGCCTTGAATCCCGAAATGCGCGGCGATGGCATCCGCTGTCTTGAATCCGATACCTTGTACATCGTACATGAGCGCATACGGATTCTTCTCAATCGTTTCCATCGCCCGTCCTTCATATTCTTTATGAATTTTTGAGGCGAGACGCGGTGTCACGTCAAACGGAGCGAGAAACAAGAGCAGTTGGTCGACCCCGTATAAGACGTTCAGACGTTCCGTGATCACACGTGCCTGCTTTTCTTTTAACCCATCGACTTCTGACAAGATGCTCGGATGTTTCACGATTTGGTCGATGCAATCATCCCCGAGCGTATCTGCAATCTTCTGAGCGGTCTTTTGTCCGATTCCGGGGAAGGAGCCGTTCGTCAAAAAGCGGACGGCTGCTCGTTTCGTCATCGGAACGACGCGACGAATCCAATCGGCCTTCATCTGTTTTCCGAATCGGGGATGTTCGACGAGACGACCGTGCGCCTTATACGTCTCCCCTTTTTCGATGCCGACCCCGACGCCAGCGATGACCATCTCGGTCTCGTCCGTCTCAAAATTCTTTTCTTTTATTCGTACGAGCGCAATCGTATGCGCTTCTTCTTCTGATTGAAACAGGACTCGAATGACTTTTCCAGTCAACTCGTAAGGTGCTGCCATCATATCTGACACCTCCAGCTATTTTTCCATCATCCATTATAGCCCGAGATGAATCGATTGAACAAATGACCTATCCGAACAGATTTAGGATTTGCTCGATTCGGTCGAGGTCGACGACTTCCAAAATGCGAATGAGTTGTTCGAGGTCGACCCTGTCCAAAATGCGCTCGACTTGTTCGAGGTCCACTTCTTCAATCAACCGCTGGATTCGGTCTAAATCACCCGACGCCTCGTACGCCTCGAGTCTTGTGAAGAGTTCTGTCTTCTCGATTCGAATCGAATCCTCCAACATCCCCCGAGCACCAAATAAGACAAGACCGATGACCCCCAATTGAATCAACCAATTCGTCACGACTTTCCAGAATGGGACGGTCTGTCCGATCAATGGGATGAGCGGGATGAACGTCAATTGTAGGAGCAACATCCCGACCTGAACGTATACATTCGGAATCAACAAGCCTAAAATCGCAAGAATCAACGGAACGATCCATCCGACCCCGACATGTTCAGACGTGAGTTGCCAGGACTTCTGTTCCGCGTACACATAATGAACAATCCATCCGACAATGAGGAGCACCACGAATAGAATGAGCAACAGCGTTAAAAGCCCCTGCGGTTCGACGACCACTTGATATAAAATCGTGTTCGTCCACCTCCCATCCGCAAGTCGCTGATTCACCGTTTCAAATAATTGCGTGAACCACACATACTCAATAATGAAAAATAAAATGACACTGACCATGCTATATTTTCGCAAGTCATTCGACCTCCTTCTATCCATTGTCATTCCCTGACTTCGAGACAGCTAGTCGCGTTTTTGATTTGAAGAAAGCGGGAACTGTTCGAATGACATAGTGAAGGAGGAGTCATATATGGGTAAACGAATTCCAATCAGCGGATTATGTGAACTTGTGTTAGAAGTGACAGATATGGAGGAAGCCGTTTCGTTTTGGTCTGAGAAATTAGGTCTCCCCGTCGTCGAACAATGGGTCGGAGACGATGCCGAGCCAAGTGAATCGCAAGAACAAGCGAACGAGCCTTGGGCAACGTGGCTCTACATCGGAGGCAATACGCGACTAGGGCTTTGGCTAAAACGAGACTTCACCGAGGAAGAGGATGCGAACCGTAAACAGGACGTGACCGAGTGGGATACACTCTATGATGAAGGTGGGGTCCATGTCCACTGTGCGTTCTTTGTTCCGATGGAGTCGTTTGAAAAGGCACTCGAGATCTTGGATGAGACCGATGTCCCTGTAAAACTACGGACGTGGGACGAGGATGAGACAAAGAATGGGAAAGAACGCTCGGCATACTTCAAAGACCCGAGCCACAACATCATCGAACTGTATACGAAAAATATGGACGAGGCATACGGCGACTTCGCCGGGGAACCCGTCAAAATCACGACGAAACAACTCTAATCGCGTTAACGAAAAAAGTGCCATCGCTCATGGGCGATGGCACTTTCCTATTCAAGAGATCAGTTCCCGAGCAGTGCGTCCATCTTCGCGATGGCATCACGTGCGAGTTCGTGATCCGGTTGCATCTCCAAGACGCGTTGAAGCTCGGCATACGTCCGTTCCTGGTCACCCAAGAACGCATACGCGATTGCCAAGTTGTAACGGGCATCCGTATGGCTCGCATCGAGGTCGAGCGTCTCTTCTAACGCGACGACCGCTTCTTCAAGCTGTTCACTTTGTGCGAGTGCAAGTCCGTATTGGAACGTGATTTCCACGTCTTCCGGCGATTGTTTCTTCGCTTCACGCAGGCGCGGCATCGCACGAACGAAGTCACCCATCGCTTTGTACGTCAAGCCGAGCATGAAATGAAGATCGGCATCATCCATCCCCGAGAGGAGCGCTTGGCGAAGCGACGCTTCTGCCGTCTCCAATTGCTCGAGTTCATAGGCAAGGGCACCTTTCGCATAATGCGCGGCACCGAACGAGCCATCGAGTTCAATCGCTTTGTCATAAAAGATTACGGCACGATCGTAATCGTTGATCGCCTGAAGCAACGTCCCCATGTTGACGAAACCAGTCGGGTCCGTCGGGTTCGCTTCAATCGCCTCATTGAAATGTTTGGCTGCCTGTTCGAATTCACCTTGTTGCATCGCTTGGATGCCTTGTTCGTTTGCGTTCATATCAATCACCTCATCCGATATAGTCGAGTCGTTTTCCGTTTCGGTACGCTTCGTCAATCGTTGCCCCACCGAGACAGATGTCGCCGTCATAGAAGACGACCGCTTGTCCAGGAGTGATGGCACGTTGTGGCTCGTCGAACTTGACGAGTACTTCGCCGCCCTCAAGTGGAGCGACCGTGACCGGCACGTCTTGTTGACGATAGCGGAACTTCGCTGTCGCCCGGAACTCTCCTGTAGGAGCAGCCCCTGTCCAAGACAGTTTCGAAGCGAGGAGCGCATCTGAATAGAGCGCGTCGTGATGGAAGCCTTGTCCGACGAACAAGACGTTGTTCTCGACATCTTTCCCGACGACGAACCAAGGGTCCCCATCGCCACCGATTCCGAGACCGTGACGCTGTCCGAGCGTGTAATACATCAACCCGTCATGACGTCCTTTGACGACACCGTCGAGCGTCCGCATTTCACCTGGCTGTGACGGAAGGTATTCCGACAAGAACTCTTTGAAGTTCCGCTCTCCGATAAAGCAGATTCCGGTCGAATCTTTTTTCTTCGCTGTCGCGAGTCCTGCTTCTTCAGCAATGACACGTACATCCTTCTTGTCCATATGACCGATTGGGAACATCGTCCGCGCGAGCTGGTCTTGAGACAATTGGTTCAAGAAATACGTTTGGTCTTTGTTGTCGTCTTTCCCGCGCAACAAGCGGTGTTCGCCGTCGACGTATTTCACTTGTGCATAATGGCCGGTTGCGACAAAGTCCGCACCGAGTCGAAGCGCATGGTCAAGAAACGCCTTGAATTTGATTTCTTTGTTACACATGACGTCCGGGTTCGGTGTACGACCGAGACGATATTCTGCCAAGAAATACTCAAAGACACGGTCCCAATATTCTTTTTCAAAGTTGACCGCATAGTATGGGATCCCGATTTGGTTCGCGACGGCGATGACGTCTTCATAGTCCTCTGTCGCCGTACACACACCATTTTCGTCCGTGTCATCCCAGTTTTTCATAAAAATCCCGATGACGTTATACCCTTGTTCTTTCAATACGTGGGCCGTCACCGATGAATCGACGCCACCTGACATCCCGACGACGACCGTCGTCTCTTCAGGGGCTTTCGTGCGTAAATTCATCTATCTCACTCCGTTCATAAATGTCGAGACGACTTCTTGTAGTCGCTCCGCGAGCCGTTTCGCGTCCTCGACCGAGTTGCCGTGGCCAAAACTGATTCGAACAGACTGACGCGTCCGTTCCGAATCCCCGTACATCGCCGACAATACGTGGGACGGTTCGACCGACCCTGCCGTGCAGGCACTTCCGCTTGAAATCGCCATGCCCCGCATATCCATCATGATGAGGAAGGGTTCAAGGTCAATTCCAGGAAGGTATAGGTTCACGATGTGAGGTAAACGATCTGATCCGTTCACCTCATAAGATACGCCTAGTTCGTCAAGGCGCTGACGTAGTGCTAGATCGAGCGACTCATAGAGAGCCACTCGGTCCTCACGCTCTGCCATGACGAGTTCAGCTGCTTTTTGGAATCCGACGGCACCCGGAACATTTTCCGTGCCGGCTCGACGTTTACGTTCTTGTTGTCCACCAAAAGAACGTGACGCTAATTTTACACCTGTTTTCATGAAAAGAAAACCGATACCTTTTGGTCCATTCACTTTATGTGCGGACGCCGACAATAAATCGACATGAATCGCCTTTACATCAATCATTTCTGTACCGAGCGCTTGTACCGCATCGGTATGGAAAATGGCGTGATGGTCTTGTAACAACTCCCCGATTTCTTGAATCGGTTGGCGTGTCCCGACTTCGTTATTGCCGTACATGACCGATACGAGTATCGTGTCATCCCGTAAGGCTGAACGCACGGCGTCGACAGTGACGGCTCCCGACGCATCGACATCGAGATACGTGACGTCGAAGCCTTCACGCTCGAGTTGTTCCATCGCATGAAGAACAGCATGATGCTCGACTTTTGTCGTGATGATGTGTTTGCCTTTTTCCTGATGGACATATGCCGCACCGAACAAGGCATAGTTATCCGACTCCGTCCCACCCGACGTAAAGACGATCTCGTTCGGTGAAGCACCGATCCATTTCGCGAGGACGCGACGTGACGAGTCGAGCGCCGCTCGGGCGTTACGCCCGATTCCGTGGATGCTCGACGCGTTGCCGTATGTCTCTAAAAAGTAAGGGGTCATCGCCTCGAGGACTTCTGGTCGCATCGGTGTCGTCGCAGCGTGATCAAAATAGTTCATGTAAGGGTCACCTCGTTCTTAAATATAAAACATATAGCCGTCTGACTCTTCCTCGGCAAGGTCGGCGAGTGTCGTTTCGTCAAGGACGGTATCGATGGCTTCTTTGATTTTATCCCAAAGCTTCCGTTTCACCGCATCATCTGCTTCAGATTCCTCGACCACGGCTAACGGCCCTTCGAGTAAGCGAATGATTTCACCCGCCGTCACTTCTTCTGCCGGTTTGACGAGCTGATAGCCACCGTACGCGCCGCGTACACTCTTGACGAGTCCACCATTACGGAGTGGACCGATCAATTGCTCCAAATAATGCTCCGGCAACTCATGGCGTGCCGCAATCTTCTTTAAGCTGAGCGGCTTGTTGTCAGTTTCTCGCGCCAACGCAATCATGATCGTTAAGCCATAACGGCCCTTAGTAGATATTTTCATCTTCAAGTCTCCTTCTGTTATACTAATCGAACAAACGTTTGTCGAAAGGAATGGTTACGTATGTCTGATTTGTTTCATCAATCGAATGGCGGACCGCTCGCCAATCGCATGCGCCCCGAAACGTTAGATGAGGTCATCGGACAGCGCCATATCATCGGTGAGGGCAAGCTACTTCGTCGTGCCATCGAAGCCGACCGACTCGGCACGATTATCCTATACGGTCCGCCTGGCACCGGGAAGACGACACTCGCCCGTGTCATTTCGAATTATACGAAAGCGACATTTGTCCAATTGAACGCCGTCACAGCCAAACTTGATGAATTGCGGAACGTCATTCGTGAAGCGGAGTCCCGGTTTGATTATGAGGACGAGCGCACGATTCTCTTTTTAGATGAGATCCATCGATTTAATAAGCTTCAGCAGGATGCGCTCCTCCCTGCCCTTGAGTCCGGAAAGCTCGTCCTCATCGGAGCGACGACCGAAAACCCAAGCTTTGAAGTAAATGCCGCCCTCTTGTCACGGGCGACCGTATTTCGGCTTGAACCACCAGGTGCCGAGGAGTTACGTATCGTCCTCGAGCGTGCACTACACGACTCACGCGGGCTCGGAAATTACCCGGTGAAGATGGATGAAGCTGCTGCAGACCATTATATCAAAATGGCGGATGGTGACTACCGTGTCCTATTGAACGCACTCGAACTCGCCGTCTTAACAACGCCAGAAGTGGATGGACAAATTCACATCACGCTCGAGGTCGCGGAAGAGTCGATTCAACAGAAGTCGATCAAATACGATAAGACGGGTGACCGACATTACGACGTCATCTCGGCGTTTATCAAATCGATTCGTGGGTCGGACCCTGATGCGGCGCTATACTGGTTAGCCGTCATGATCGAGGCTGGCGAATCGCCGCGCTTCATCATGCGTCGCCTTTACGTCCATGCCGCCGAAGATATCGGAATGAGCGATCCGAACGCACTACTCATCGTGGATGCGGCGGCTCGAGCGAGCGAATACATCGGTTTCCCGGAAGCCCGCATCCCGATTGCCGAAGCTGTCATCTATTTGGCGACCGCACCAAAATCAAATGCGGTCATCACCGCCATCGACAAGGCACTCCATCACGTCCGGACAGTCGAGGGTGGACCTGTACCCGTACATCTCCGTGATGCTCATAGTCCAGGGGCTCGCGAACTCGGAAACGGGGTCGGATACAAATACCCACACGATGAAAAAGATGGGTTCGTTCCTCAAAACTATTGGCCAGAAAACTTAGCCCGAAAACGACCAACCTACTATAAACCGACGCCACGTGGATTCGAGCAACAAGTTCAAAAACGGCTCGATTATTGGGAAAAACGACGCGACTCGAAATGAGCCAGCGTCGTTTTATTTTTGGATGCGGTTGATTTCGACGCCCGCTTTTTCGAGCAAATCGTTAATGACGTAACCGGCAGCCACAAGTCCTGCAACCGATGGGACGAACGCGTTCGAACTCGGTGGCATCTTCGCTTTGCGGATTGGAGCGTCTTTCTTCCCGACGACTTCGTTCACGTCTTCGCGTGTCACGATCGGAGACTCGTCAGAGAAGACGACCGGAACACCTTTGTAGATTTTTTCTTTACGTAGACGGGTACGGACCATCTTCGCGATCGGGTCGTATGACGTGTCTTTAATGTCGACGACTTTGATACGTGTCGGGTCCATCTTGTTCGCCATCCCCATGCTCGAGATGACCGGGATGCCGCGACGCTTACATTCCACGATTAAATGAATCTTATAAATAATCGTATCTGAGGCGTCGATGACGTAATCGATATTTTGAGCGAAGAACTCCTCATATGTCTCTTCTGTATAAAACATTTTCAATTGGACGAGGTCTAAGTCCGGGTTGATGTCGAGTAGACGTTTTCCCATCGCTTCGACTTTCGGTTGACCGACCGTCGACAATAATGCGTGGATTTGACGGTTAACGTTCGTGATGTCGATGTCATCTTTGTCGACGAGGACGATGCGTCCGACGCCACTGCGCGCAAGTGCCTCTGCCGCAAATGAGCCGACGCCGCCGATTCCTAAAATCGCGACTGTTTTATTCTTTAAAACATCAAGGCCTTCAGAACCGATAGCCAATTCATTTCGTGAAAACTGGTGTAACATATTTCTTCCTCCAACTAATTCTATTTTCTCATACTATTTTACTCGGAATTATATTCAAAAAAAAGACGTCTCGCGACGTATTTACAAAAAAAATCGATGGGGCCCGGAGTGCCGTGACGATGCCTTGCTTTTGAACCTGCGTATGCAGGTGGGTGACCTAGCGTTTCCTTCACAAGTCCTCCTGCACGTGATGAGGCAGTTGATCTGGTTAGCAGTTCGGTCTCCCGTATTCAAAGTGTTGGCTCAAAATAACGAAGGCGGCTCTCGTACACCTCAGGTATCCCATCTGTTGATTTAACTATAGCGCTTCTGTAAAAAGAAGTCAATGAGAAACACCGACTTATCGTGACAGTTTGGTCACAACCATTTGTTACGAAACGCACGATCTGGGTCATAGGTGAACTGCTGACGATCGATGTTGAAACGTCGGTCGCGTGAGTCGTTTCCGACACCGGCCTGGTACGCCCAATTGCCGTAATTGCTCGCGACATCGTAATCGATCAGTTTCGATTCAAAGTAGGCAGCCCCGTAGCGCCAATCTTGCTTTAACTCTTTGGCAAAATAATTGGCCACGATTTGCCGTCCCCGATTGGACATCCAGCCCGTCGCATTCAATTCGCGCATAAACGCATCAACGAAATCGACGCCCGTCTCTCCCCGTCGCCACTTTTCAATGACATCCGCCTCAACGCGCCAGTCTTTTCGTTTCGACCGGATGCCTTGTGCCCGAAACAATTTCTTCCCTTGTTCGAGCGCAACCCATTGGAAAAATTCACGCCACAAGAGTTCAAAGTAGAGCCAATAGGTCGATTCGTTCACCCCATGCGTTCGTTCATGCGCTTCAAGTTCAAAGAATACCCGTCGTGGCGATAACGATCCGTTCGCTAAATATGCAGACAACTTCGTCGAGTCATCGACCCCAAACCCATTCCTCGTCTCTTTATATGTTCGAATCGGTACAGATAAATAGTCATTCAATCGACGCTTCGCAGCCAGTTCGCCACCTTTAAACGGAAATGCCGTCCTTGGGTCGTGCTCGACTTCTTGAACCGGAAACGGGAATGTCACCTCACGTGTGGCAGCAGTCGCCTTTCGGGAGATCAATTCACGAGGACGGACATCATATTCGACCGCTTTTCGAAACTCCTTAAAGAGAAACGGCATTTTCTCAAACGGGATGTCATCCTCTTCAAATAACGTGAATCCAGCGAACGCCTCGTACTCCCCTTTCCACTTTTTCATCACCTCACCTTCACGCCGGCGCTCATTGTACCCAATGGCCCGTTGAAACAAGAGACGGTCATTCGGATCGAGTGTTTCGAGCGGATGACCGACATGAACAAAAAATGGGATTCCGAGCGCATCCAATGAACCGGCCACATCTTCTAACGAGTCTTTCAGGAAGTGGAGTCGTTCGCTCCCGAGTGGAATGACACCATAACGATTTTCAACGAGTTGTTTTGGACTAATAAAATAATGACCTTCAATTGGATCATCATGACGCAATGCTTCCTCGAGGGGCAAATGATCATCGACACGTAAATCGTTTTGGTACCAAATGATTGTTTTCATGAATAGACCTCCTCCACTTCTTTAGTATGATAGGTTTATATGCAGTCCATAAGGATGGAATGTGCTAGGGATATGTTTTTAAAATCAAATTGTGTGGAATATATTGTTCTAGAAGAGAAAGGGGTGCAGCATAATGGCTAAGAAAGGCAAAATGGGAACACTGATCAAAATCGCGACGGCGGTCGCTCCGTTCGTCTACGATTATTATAAAAAGAACAAAGCAAAGAAATCACCGAAGAAATGAATCCAGCGTCTCAGCCAACAAGCTGAGGCGTTTTTTTCATGTTTTCAAATCGAATGTGCTAAGATAAATCAATCATTTCATGGAAACGAGGCGATGTTCGTGCAAGTCCGATCCATCCACTTTTTACGTATTCTCTTCAAATGGGGTCTTTTCATGACCGGGCTGTTCTTACTCGCACTCGGGTCATCCATCATGATCACGGCAGATCTCGGTGTCTCTACGTGGGACGTCCTCCATATCGGGATTGCCCATCACCTTCCGATTTCAATCGGGACGGTGATTTTATGCGTGGGACTTCTACTCGTCCTATTCAAATACATACTCGACCGAATCCGTCCTCAATTCGGCACGCTCGTCAACGCGGTGTTTGTCGGGGTATTTATGAACCTGATCTTAAACGAGCAATGGCTCCCGACATTCGATGGCTTATTTGTAAACGTCGTTTGGCTCACGTTCGGGATATTCGTCATGGGGATGGGGGCTGGGCTGTACGTCGCCGTCGGATATGGAGCTGGTCCACGCGACGGACTGACACTCGCCTTAGCAGATCGTTTTCAAACGTCTGTCCGTTCCATGCGGACCTGGATGGAGCTGATCGCCTGTCTCATCGGTTTGGCGCTCGGGAGGCCGCTTTTCTTCGGTACCGTCCTATCCATCTTCCTCATCGGACCGTTCTTCCAGTTCTGGTTGGAACGCTTCCGTCTGTTCATCGCCTACGTCGATCGCCTGAAAGTCAAATTTGCATGAAAAAGAGAGGGATCACCCCTCTCTTTTTATGTGTTCGGAATCAAGACGATCTTTCCGAACTTACCCGATTGTTTAAAATACGTTTGTGCCTCACGCGCTTCTTCGAGTGGGAACGTCCGATCGATGACCGGCTTTAACTTCCCTTCTGCAATCGAACGCAACATTTCAGCGAACTCATAGCGTGTCCCGAGTACAGACCCGTACATGGCGATATGCTTCAAGTAGAGTGTCCTGAAGTCGAGATGGGTCGTCTGTCCCCCGGCAGATCCAGAAATGCAGAACTTTCCACCTTTCTTCAATACTTGAAGAGATACATCAAATAACGCATCTCCGACAACATCAAGCACCGCATCGACCGGACCACCGTTCGCAGCGATGATGTCCTCGGCGAGCGTCTCAGAACGATAAGAAAACACTTCCGTCGCCCCGAATGATTTCAACTCTTTCTCATTTTTTAAGTCACCGACGATGGCGAACACCTTTGCACCAAAAACGTTCGCGGCAATTTGAACGTTGAGCGAACCGACCCCACCGCTCGCGCCTGTGACGACAATCGTTTCACCGGAACGGATGTGTAACTGCTCGTTCATATGCCATGCCGTGAGTCCGCTCACAGAAAAGACCGCACTTTCGACAAAATCATCAAGTGGCATATCAAAACAAAGGTCAGCCGGCCAGGCTACGTATTCTGCGTAACCTCCGTCATATTCCGACCCGATGAAGGACATATCGTCCGACAAATGTTCTTTTCGTTCAGGACCGCTCGAGGTGAATGGGAACAAGACGACGTGTCGTCCCATCATCCCTTGGTCGACCCCATCCCCAATCTCGACGACTTCTCCTGTGATATCTGATCCCGGAATACGCGGGAACTGAACGCCTTCCGGACGCCAACCTGACTTCTCTCCAGTTCCGTACGCCCCTTCTCGCATCCATATTTCTGTATTGTTAATGGCACAGGCGCGTACCTTGATCAGCACTTCTCCAGCTTTCGGTGACGGTTTTGGGATATCAACCACTTGAAGTTGATCGACATCTCCATATCCTACAACTTGTACAGCTTTCATGGTGTATCTTCCTCCTTCTCTTTCGCTCATCCATATGTATCTACCCACGAACCACCCATATCACGCCAGAAAGGCCACCTTTTAAAAGGTGACCTTCCGTTTACAGTTGTTGACGTTGTAGCAGGTTCGTGAAGACGCCGCCTTTTTGGCTAAGCTCTTCATGCGTTCCATCTTCTACGATTCCTTCTGCCGTCACGACAAGAATCCGATCGGCATTTTTTACTGTCGCTAAACGGTGGGCGATGATGAGCGTCGTCCGATTCGCAGCCAGTTCATTAAGTGAATCTTGAATGATGGCCTCCGTTTCCGTATCGAGCGCCGAGGTCGCCTCGTCCAAAATTAAAATCGGCGGATTTTTCAAAAACATGCGCGCAATGGCGATGCGTTGTTTCTGACCACCCGAGAGCTTCAGTCCCCGTTCCCCGATTTGTGTGTCGAGACCGTGCTCGAGTTCCTCGACGAGCGTCCCGAGATGCGCTTTCTCGACCGCGTGCATGATGTCCCCATCGGTCGCATCGAGCTTCCCGTAAGCGATATTCTCACGTAGCGTACCCGCAAACAAGAAGACGTCCTGTTGCACGATTCCGATTTGACGACGTAAGCTCTCTTTCGTCATATCGCGGATATCCATGCCGTCAATTGAGATGGCCCCATTCGTCACATCATAAAAGCGAGGGATGAGTGAACAGATGGTCGTTTTCCCCGCTCCACTCGTTCCAACTAATGCAACGGTCGTCCCTGCCTTGATTGACAAGTCAATATCCGTCAACACTTGGCGGTAGTCTGAGTAGCCAAACGAGACGTCGTCAAAGACGATATCGCCCTTCAACGTCTCGACTTCGATGGCATTCTCACGGTTCTCGATATCTGGTTCCTCATCGAGCAATTGCGTGAACCGTTTGAACCCTGCCATCCCTTTCGGATACATCTCTAAAAGCGCCGTGATTTTTTCAATCGGCTTGATGAGTAAGTTCATGTACAAGATGAACCCGACGAGCTGTCCGTATGATAACTGACCCTCGTACGTTAAGTACGCCCCGTAGACGAGGACGAGCAACGTCATCAAACGCGTCGTGATGTAAATTCCCGCGAGCGATGTACTCATGACACGATATGCCTCAATCTTCGAGCCGCGATAGAAGTTGTTGTCTTTTTGGAAACGTCCGATCTCGAATGCCTCGTTCGTAAACGACTGGACTACACGTGCCCCGGACACACTGTCCTCGACACGTGCGTTCACTTCCCCGATGTTCGTGTACATCTTTTGCCACGCCTTGTTCATATTCTTATTCGCATACGTGATCATGATGATCAGGAACGGTACCGCGACAACGGTGACGAGTGCGAGTTCCGGGTCGATCGAGAACATGATCCCGAACGCACCGAGTAACGTCATGATGGCGATAAAGA
This sequence comes from Exiguobacterium sp. s129, assembly GCF_018617585.1. GTDB lineage: Bacteria > Bacillota > Bacilli > Exiguobacteriales > Exiguobacteriaceae > Exiguobacterium > Exiguobacterium aestuarii_A. Next base: position 130,008 of record NZ_JACSKL010000004.1, on the reverse strand, counting down.
AGTCCTCCGGTCCGTGGTGCGCCACTTCCCCGATGTCGAACAAGTCGTTCGTGACCCGACTCATCAAATGTCCGGTCTTATGATTATCAAAGAATCGGAACGACTGTTTATGGATATGCGTGAACAACTCTTCCCGCATGTCTGTCTCGATGTTGATCCCGAGCTTATGCCCCCAGTAGTTGACGACATACTGCATCATCATGGCCAATATGTATAGAATCAATAGACCAATGCTGACGATGATAATCCAGTTCCATTCCCCACCCGGCAACAAGTCATCGATGAACCATTGAACGGCGAGCGGAAACCCGAGTTCAAGTAGTCCGACGAGAATCGCGAATGAAAAATCGAGCAGGAATAACTTTTTATGTGGTCGATAATAACTAAAAAAACGTGAAATCATTCTCTTTCCCCCTTCTCAACACTCTAAGTGTACGCTTTTTTCCGAAAGGTGGAAAACAGGATGCATCCCTTTTTCATTCTTTTTTCAATCGGCGTATAATAAAGGTAAGGAGTGATACACATGCATGTACACATTACAGACCGCGCGCTCGAACGAATCGAGTCATTGAAAGGCGAACGTGAGGGACAGATGCACCTTTTCTATGAGACAGAAGGTTGTGGCTGTGGAAATAGCGGGATTTTCGAAATTCGATACGTCACGGGGAAGACCCCAGAAGACGTCGAAATCGAATCGAACCTTGGTCCAATCTTAATCAAAAACTGGACGAAAGTATTTTTAGACGAACAGATGAAAATCGACTTCCTTGAAGACCGTCGTACGCTCGTCTTGAAAAGTGACGGACAAGTGTTCAATTCGAACCTTCTCGTCACGGACGGTACAGGTTGTCAGTTGAACGTTCCAAGTCGATGAAACAGACGCTGAAACAACATCCGAGACTCCTTATTCTTTTTTTCGTGAGTTTTGGGCTTGGACTGTTCGGAATCTATCTGGCGCTCATCGATTCGGTATACACGATGTCCGCAGTTATCGCCTCGCTGTTTGCCTTTGGTTTCGCTTTGCAGCGAACAGCGAAATATATGCAACGCGATGAGGAAAAGAATTAAGGGAGATATCGTCTTTCAGGGACGAATCTTCCTTTTTTATATTCAAAAGAAAAGGGTTCGCATTTGCGAACCTCCTCCCTTCATAAAACCGTACTACCGATGATATTTATCGTTTTACTTCACATCAATGACGTAGAAACGAACCAATCCCTCACCATCTAATTCAGCATACGCTAATTTTCCATCTTTAAAGACTGGCTTGGATACCGTTCCACCGTCATTCGGTAAATACGAAACGGTCTCTTCTCTTAAATCCGCGATAAGCAATCGATTCATCCCTTCGCGGAACAATATATAATCGTCACGCAAATAGCGAAACGCATCGAACGTAATGTTTTTCTGCGAGCCGTTATACACGTATTTCACGTTGGACGGAGTTGCGGATATAAATTCGACTCTTCCTTCTTTGCCAAGGGAGACGAACTTGCTTCCTCGTTCGAAATCAATCAATGCCCCACCTTCTTCATCAAATGAACCATCGGTCGTGACTAATCTACTCGTCAGGTCACCTTCGTTGAAGACACTTTTATGTAGGATTAATCCTTCCTCACCCGAGCGATAATCAAAGATATATTCCCCGTCACGCTTTCCCTCTTCTTGGAGCGTGAATGCCTCAATCGTTTGAATCGAATCCGACATCGGAGAGAACTGCATGACCGTCGTCTTTGTATCCGATGCCGATGCCTCATAATCGACCCATGTGACGGTATCATCTGAAGCTGTTACATAAGGAACGGGCGTCTCAAATCGACTAGTCCCTTCCGCTATTTGTTCAGGTTTTTGTTCGTCCAACGACATCGTAAAAATCGACCATTCATATGCATACCCTTCAGCCTGTGCATATTCAACCCAAAACACTTCATCTTGAATCCCGACAAGATTCCCAATCGTTTTGGAGGACGTATGAATAAGATCGTTTGTATTACGCCCCGTATCGTACACATTTATTTGACTGCTGCTTTCTTCAATCAACTCCGTATAGACGATTCGGTTTCCTGTGATGTGCTCTGGTGCGATCATCGGTACTTGATCTGCAAAGAATAGAGATAAGTCATACGATTCAACTTCCCCAATCGATTCGCTCTCTCCCGCACTTTGTAAACGGATGGCTGGTTCCGACGTTTCCTCCGGTTCGGATGTTGCTGGTGCATCCGGTGTCGATTCTGTCGTCGACTCCGTCTTTCGAACAACCTCTTCCACTTCTGGTGCAGCTTTTGTGTCATCCGTACACCCAGATAACATCGTTGCAACCCCTAGACATACCCCTAATGCCAACGTATTGATTCGCTTCAACATTTCCCCTACTTTCAAAATACATTTTATTCCATAATCGTATCATAACCTTATACAAAGTTGTCAGAAAAATATAAAAAAGGATTCGCCGAGAACGACGAATCCTGTATGAAGCGTATTATTTTTTCTCTTTTACTGCCGTACGAATCGACAACTCTTCAAGTTGCGCGTCCGCGACCGGGCTCGGTGCTTGCGTGAGCAAGTCGCTTGCCGAAGCCGTTTTCGGGAAGGCAATCGTGTCGCGAAGGTTCGAACGACCAGCAAGAATCATGACGAGACGGTCGAGACCGAGTGCGATTCCCGCGTGTGGTGGTGTACCGTATTCGAACGCTTCGAGTAAGAAGCCGAACTGTTCAACTGCCTCTTCTTGCGTGAAGCCGAGCAATTTGAACATGCGCTCCTGGATGTCACGCTCGTAAATACGCTGTGAGCCACCACCGAGCTCGTAACCGTTCAAGACGAGGTCATAGGCGATGGCGCGTACGCTTGCCGGGTCTGTCTCGAGAAGGTGAAGGTCTTCACGGTTCGGCATCGTGAACGGGTGGTGGTTCGCATAGAAGCGACCGTCTTCTTCTTCAAACGTCACGAGTGGGAAGTCTGTCACCCATAGGAAGTTGAATTTCGACTCGTCGATGAGACCGAGGTCGTGTCCGAGTTTGACGCGGAGTGCGCCAAGGCTGTCTGCGACGACAGTTGGTTTCGATGCGACGAAGAGGAGAAGGTCTCCTGCTTCTGCATTCGTTGCTTCGATCAACTTCTGTGCGTACGTTTCGTCGAAGAACTTCGCGATCGGACCGTTCAAGCCTTCCGCTGTCACTTTGAGCCATGCGAGACCTTTCGCACCGTAGACCGCTGTGAACTCTTGAAGCTTGTCGATGTCTTTACGTGAGAAGTTGTCCGCCTCACCTTTGACATTGATTGCTTTGACTTGCCCGTTTGATTCGAGTGCGGCGTCGAACACTTTGAAGCCGGCACCTTTCACCGCGTCTGCCACATCGATGAGTTCAAGACCGAAACGCGTGTCCGGCTTATCTGAACCGAAACGGCGCATCGCTTCCGCGTATGTCATACGCTCGAACTTAGCCGGTGTATCCGTGCGACCGAGTGATGACTCCATGACTTCACCCATCATTGATTCCATCATCGCCATCAAGTCTTCGATATCCATGAAGCTCGTCTCGATGTCGACTTGCGTGAACTCAGGTTGACGGTCTGCACGAAGGTCTTCGTCACGGAAGCAGCGTGCGATTTGGAAGTAACGGTCAAATCCTGCGACCATGAGCAACTGTTTGAAGAGCTGTGGTGATTGCGGGAGTGCATAGAACTCTCCACCGTGGACACGGCTCGGTACGAGATAGTCACGTGCGCCTTCAGGTGTCGACTTCGTCAAAATCGGCGTTTCGACTTCGAGGAACTCTTGCTCCGTCAAGAAGTTACGAATCGTGTTCGACGTCTTCGAGCGAAGACGGAACGTCTCTTGAAGCGCTGGACGACGAAGGTCGAGGTAACGGTATTTGAGGCGAAGGTCTTCTGAGACGTTTTCCGCTTCGTCACCGATCGGGATTGGTGTCATCTTCGCCGCGTTCAAGATGTTGATCTCAGACGCGATGACTTCGATGTTTCCTGTCGGCATGTTCGGGTTCTTGTTCTCACGCTCGAGAACCGTTCCTTTTACGTCGAGGACATACTCGCTACGGATTGTTTCCGCGAGTTGGTGGACTGCTTCATTTTCTGGGCGTACGACGACTTGGACAATCCCTGTGCGGTCACGAAGGTCGATGAAGATGAGTCCCCCGAGGTCACGACGCTTTTGTACCCATCCTTTTAATTGTACTTCTTGGCCGATGAGTGACTCTGTCACGCGGCCGTTCATATGTGTGCGTCCGATCATTGTCCTGCTCCTTCCGATAGTTCACGAATTTTGTCTGCGACGGCCGAGAGTGGCACGTCAACTTGTTCACCAGTCGTCATATCTTTCAAGGCAGCTGCCCCACGTTCGACTTCGTCATCCCCTAAGATGACTGTGAACTTAGCTTTCAGGCGGTCAGCCTGTTTAAATTGTCCTTTGAACTTGCGTCCTTGATAATCACGGTCTGCCTTGAACCCTTCCATGCGAAGGAGTTGTAAGAGGCGTGTCGCCGTCAATTCGACTTCTTTCTCACCTTGGGCGACGATGAAGACATCAAGACCTGTCTCGAGTTCAGGTAAGACTCCTTCATTCTCCAATGCGAGGATGAGGCGCTCCAATCCGATCCCAAACCCGATTCCCGGCATGTCCGGTCCGCCGATATCTTGTACGAGACCGTTATAGCGTCCGCCGCCACAAAGTGTCGTGATGGCTCCGAACCCTTCTGCCTCGGACATAATTTCAAACGCCGTGTGCGTATAGTAATCGAGTCCACGAACGAGTGTCGGGTCGACTTCATACGCGACGCCGAGTGCGTCGAGTTGTGCGAGCACTTGGTCGAAGTAGGCTTTTGATTCTTCGTTCAAATATTCAAGGATTGACGGTGCCGTCTTCATCGACGGGTGATCGCGGTCGACCTTACAATCCAAGATGCGAAGCGGGTTCTTGTAAAGACGTGACTGGCAGTCTTGGCAAAGTTCGTCTGCCACCGGCTCGAAGTGACGGATGAGCGCATCGCGGTGGGCGTTGCGGCTTTCCGCGTCCCCAAGCGAGTTGACGACGACTTTGATTTTCTGAAGCCCAAACGACTTGTAGATCGAGTAGGCGAGGCTGATGACTTCAGCGTCAACAGCCGGATCGCTACTGCCGATCGCTTCGACACCGTATTGGTGAAGCTGACGGAAGCGGCCTTTTTGCGGACGCTCGTAGCGGAACATCGGTCCCATGTAGTAGAGCTTCGTCGGTTGGTCCGGATTTCCGAACAGTTTGTTCGTCACGAACGCACGGACGACAGATGCCGTTCCTTCTGGGCGAAGCGTGTACTCGTCCTTCCCTTTCTTCACGAGCGTGAACATCTCTTTTTGTACGATGTCCGTCGTTTCCCCGACACTGCGTGTGAACAGGTTCGTTGTTTCAAAGATTGGTGTGCGGATTTCTTTATAGTTGTAACGGGCACTCATGTCGCGAAGTTTTTCCTCGACATATTGCCACGTCTCGACCGTGCCCGGAAGCAGGTCTTGTGTACCGCGTGGTGCTTTCATCATCACATTTCCCTCCTTAAAAAATACAAAAAGGCCCTCGTCCGCAAAGGGACGAGAGCCTGTGTAAGTTTCCCGTGGTACCACCCTCGTTGCAGAGCCATTACTTGAAACTCTGCCACTCGAAATCGGTTAACGCCCGATGAGACGGCTCCCCCTACTCGTTTTCAAGGGAGCACCTCCAAAGTGTCGTTCGGGTCATCATCCAGTCGATGCTTTCAGCCAAGGCATCGCTCTCTTTGCTGGTGGGTTGACCGTACTCTTCTTTATCATAGGTGTTTGACTATATGCTTCATGATGCCGAATCAAGCTGGCATCTGTCAAGCGTTTTTTTCGAGCATGAGTGTGACCGGTCCGTCATTGACGAGTGCGACGTCCATCATCGCACCGAAGCGTCCCGTCTCGACGACGAGCCCGTTTGACCGGAGTCGCTCATTGAATTTTTCATAGAGCGTCTCGGCCATGTCCGGTTTTGCGGCCTTTGTAAAAGCAGGTCGCCTTCCTTTCATCGTATCTCCATACAATGTGAATTGCGAGACCGACAAGATTTGACCGGACACATCTTGAATCGATAAGTTCATCTTTTCTTGATCGTCCTCGAAGACGCGAAGACCGGTCACCTTATCGGCGAGCCAGTTCACTTCTTCTTCAGTATCTTCATGTGTCACACCGACGAGAAGCAAGTATCCGGCGTTGATTGCACCGACGACTTCTTCCTCGACTGTGACCGATGCTTCTTTCACTCGTTGCAATAATACACGCACGTTCCTCTTCCTTTCGTCACGTCATCATGACTCGGCTGACCGAATACACGTCTGAGATTTGTTTGATGCGCTCGACGACTTTCTGCAAGTGATTCACGTTCGGAATCGAGATCGTCATCGAGATGCGGGCTTGTTTGTTTTGGTCGCCCCGACCGCTGACGGCCACGATATTCGTATTCGTCGCCGATACTGCTTGAAGGACGTCGTTCAAGAGACCTGAACGATCATATCCCGTGATCTCGATATCGACGTTATAGTTCTTCTCTTTCGCCTGTCCGACTTCCCATTCGACGTCAAGGAGACGCTCCGGGTGTTGTTCATTGACGATGTTCAAGCAGTCTTTCCGGTGAATCGAGACCCCGCGTCCACGGGTGATGTATCCGACGATTTCATCTCCCGGGACCGGGTTACAGCAACGGCTCATACGGACGAGCATATTGTCGATCCCTTTGACCGTTACGCCCGCTTCCGTCGTTTTCTTCTTCGGTGCCTGACTGACTTTTAGTTCGCTGATCGCTTCAGAAAGTTCGAGTTTCGGCTCTTTCCGCTGTTTCTCCGTCAATTTATGTGCGACTTGAGCGGCCGTGATGCCTTGGTAACCGACAGCGGCATACATCTCTTCCTCGTTCCCGAAGTTGAACTTCTCGACGACGATACTGAGTGCCGGCTCATCGATAATCTCTTTCGGTTCAAAACCAAGCTTCTTGATTTCTGCCTCGACGAGATCTTTCCCTTTCTCGACGTTCTCTTCACGCTGTTGACGTTTGAACCATTGACGAATCTTGTTCTTCGCCTGACTCGAAACAGCGAGTTTCAACCAGTCCTTACTCGGTCCATAACTGTGCTTCGACGTGATGATTTCAATGATGTCACCCGTCTCGAGTTTGTAGTCGAGCGGGACCATCCGACCGTTCACTTTCGCACCTGTCATCCGATGGCCGATCTCCGTATGGATCCGGTAGGCGTAGTCGATCGGGACAGAGCCTTTCGGCAATTCGAATACGTCCCCTTTTGGTGTGAAGACATAGAGCATATCACTAAAGAAGTCGACTTTAAGCGACTCCATGAATTCCTCGGCATCGGTCGTATCTTTTTGAAGCTCAAGAATCTCACGAAGGTGCGCAATCTTCTCGTCAAACCCGTTCGTCGAGACGTTTTTGCCTTCTTTATACGCCCAGTGTGCCGCAATCCCGAACTCGGCGATAAAATGCATGTCTTTCGTCCGAATCTGGACTTCAAGCGGTTCACCTTTCGGACCGATCACGGTCGTATGGAGCGACTGGTACATGTTCGGCTTCGGCATGGCGATATAATCTTTGAAGCGCCCTGGCATCGGCTTGTATTGCGTATGGATGATCCCAAGTACCGCATAACAATCGCGAATCGAGTCGACGATAATGCGGACCGCCATCAAATCATAAATTTCATTGAATTCTTTTTTATGCTTCACCATCTTATTGTAGATGGAATAAATATGTTTCGGTCGACCATTCACGTCGGCATCGATATGCACTTCTTCAAGAACTCCGTTCACTTCCGTGATGACAGAAGTGACGAGCGCTTCTCGTTCCGTCCGCTTCTGTTTCATCATCGAGACGATCTTGTAGTATTGCTGCGGGTTGATATAACGTAACGAAATATCCTCGAGCTCCCACTTGATCGTCGAGATCCCCATCCGGTGTGCGAGCGGGGCAAAGATTTCTAGCGTCTCTTCGGCCTTTTGGACTTGCTTTTCTTTCGGCATATGCTGAAGTGTCCGCATGTTGTGAAGACGGTCCGCGAGTTTGATCAAGATGACGCGCACGTCTTCCGCCATCGCGATAATCATCTTCCGGTGGTTCTCGGCGAGTTCTTCTTTTTTCGACTTGTATTTAATCTTACCAAGTTTCGTGACGCCATCGACGAGCATGGCCACGTCTGGACCGAAGTCGTCCGTCAATTGCTGTAACGAAATATCCGTATCTTCGACAACATCATGTAAAAGCGCTCCGATAATCGTCGTGGCATCTAAGCCGATATCAACGAGAATACCGGCCACTTGGACCGGATGGAGGATATAGGGCTCGCCCGAACGTCGGAACTGACCGGTATGATGAAGTTTTGCGTATTCGTAAGCGCGTTTCACTTCGGCTATATCGTCGTCACCCATATACTCCCCGAGCGCGTCGAGAAGATCCTCAATACTTACGATTTGTTTTTTGGTCATAACATTCGACACCCTTTTTCTTACCGCTCCAATCGCCTCGGATTCGTCGCAGCATGGTAGTAGTTTATATACAAGATTCTCTAATTTTTATAACCATTATCGAAAAAATCTGACGACCTGTCAAAGGTTGTAGGTTATTTTCCTCAAAAACTATTCAAAAACGGGAAGCATATGCTTCCCGTTTAAACATTAGTCTTCGTATCGGATGAGTGAGAAGATGTCATATCCTTCAAGACGCTCACGTCCACCGAGTCCGTCGAGTTCGATCAGGAACCCGATTCCTGCCACAACTCCACCGAGTTGTTCAATCATTTTGATCGTCGCTTCAATCGTACCACCTGTTGCGAGCAAGTCGTCGAGGATGACTACTTGTTGTCCAGGTTGGATTGAATCTTTGTGCATCGTTAAGATGTCTGTTCCGTACTCGAGACCGTATGATACACGTACTGTCTCACGTGGTAACTTTCCTTCTTTACGTACAGGTACGAACCCGAGTTCAAGTGCATATGCTGCCGGGCAACCGACGACAAATCCGCGCGCTTCCGGTCCAGCAATCAACTCTGCTCCACGTTCACGTGCATAAGCGACGAGTTCATCTACCGATTTCTTGTAGACTTCGCCATTTTGCATGAGTGACGTGATGTCTTTGAAGCTGATTCCTTCCTTCGGGTAATCCGCTACTTCTTTAATATGCTGTTTGAAATCCATTTTATGTGTATGCCTCCTGCATCTTGTTCGATCGCAACGATTGTAACCGCTCTTTGAGCTCCGCCAATGACGCGTATACGAAACGCTCTTCGAGTTGTTGGCGCCCAATTCGGCGTTGATAGCACGGCGCCTCGGTCAAATCGCGTTTCGGTGCTTCTGGATTGACTCCAGGCAGTCCGTCTTCCATTGTAACAAGAAATTCGAGTTCAGAGAATACTTGATGCATAAATTGAATCGTATTTTTTGACCATTTTCGCTCTTTTGACAGACGAATCAGGTTTTCACGTAGATTTTTCCGTTCGCATGTCGCCATGTGTACATAATACGTTCGGAAATCCTCACGCGAAGGAAGCCGTTCAAAGAAAGAGTCACCCTGTCCGAATGCGCAATAAATCCGCTCGACGCCTTCATGGAGTTTTTCTGCGAGAATATCTTCATCGTCAGGCAAATCGAGCAGGACGACGAAACGATTGAGTGGCTCGTCTCCCTCATGGAGCGGGTAGTCTTCGGTTGTTCCCTGGAACGACAAGAACGACGTATGTTCTTTCGGTAAGTCCTTCAGCTCTTGTACCGATTTTTTCTTCCCGCGATAGTCGAACACTTGGAAGTCATCGACGCGTAAGTCTTGAATCATGAGTTGAGGCTTTCGCATCCCGTTCCATTCATTCACTTGAAGACTGCCCATCACCGAGATGTGGGCCATCTGTGAGATTTCCGAGACGACATGTCCGAAACCGAAGCCGATGCCGTCGAGTTCACGCTTGTCTCCGGCGAGCTGTACTTTCAAATGTGTCGCATCACGTCCGATTTGACGAATGTCGCGCAGTTTCGCATCTGCGACGACGACGCGTGGAGACGGGTTGCCCATCCCGAACGGTGCCAGTTTCGCAATCTCTGAAATCAAATCGAGCGAGACGTCATTGACCGTCAGCTTCAAATCGACGTTGACCCGCGGCACGAATACGTCATCTGGAATCCCATCTGCTTGGCGATTCAGTCGTTCGCGCAGTTCGGCGACGTTCTCGGACTGAAGCGTCATCCCAGCAGCGGCCGGATGCCCCCCGAAGTGCGGCAAAATGTCTTCATTTTTCGAGAGTTCTTTAAATAGGTCAAACCCATCAATCGAGCGACCCGATCCTTTCGCCTTTCCCGTCTCCGGGTCGTGGCAAAGGAGAATGACCGGACGATAGTACGCCTCGACGAGACGAGAGGCGACGATCCCGACGACTCCCGGGTTCCACTTCTCACTCGCGACGACGAGCACACGGTCCTCGGTCATCGATGCTTCGACGAGTTCTTTCGCTTCAGCCGTAATCGTTTTGACGATGTCTTGACGTTCTTTATTCTGCTTATCGAGCTGTTTCGCAAGTTCGAGCGCTTCTTCGACGTGTTCGGCAAGGAGCATTTGCAGCGCCGGCATCGCTGAATCGAGACGTCCCGCCGCATTGATCCGTGGACCGAACGCGAAACCGACCGATTCTTCATTTAACACGCTATCACCGAGACCACACACTTCACGTAATGCTAAAATGCCAGGTCGTTTCGAGGCTTCGAGTGCCGCGATTCCTTTTTTCGCGAGCAATCGGTTCTCACCGTCGAGTGGGACGAGGTCAGCAATCGTTCCGAGGACGGCCAAATCAAGGAGTTCCTCTGGCATTCTTCCTAAAACGGCATGCGCCACTTTGAGGGCGACCCCCGCACCGGCGAGTTTATCGTATGGATATCTCGGGTCGATGTGCGGGTGGATGATGGCATACGCGTCTGGGAGTGTCTCCTTCGGTTCGTGGTGGTCGGTGATGATCAAATCGACACCAAGGTCTTTTAACAGTGTCGCTTCTTCAATCCCTGAGATTCCACAGTCCACTGTGATCACCAAGGTGAACCCTTCGTTCGCTGCCCATTGGAACGCTTCCTTGTTCGGTCCATACCCTTCCGTGAAACGGTTTGGGATATAGCACTCGGCCATGACACCGATTTCGGTCAAGGCGTGCCACATGACCGAAGAGGCACTGACACCATCGACATCATAGTCGCCATAGATGAGTACCATCTCCCCGTCGTCTGCAGCCTGCTTGATCCGGGATACGACTTTTTCCATTTGTTCAAACAAATACGGGTCATGAAAGACGAGTTCTTCCTCGGCATACAAAAATGCCTTGGCCGCTTCTACATCCTGATGTCCACGCTGAACAAGCAACGTCGCGAGTTGTGCTGATATATTTAATTCGTTTTGTAAACGTGTGACATCGTCCGGGTTCGTTTCCGGGTAGAGCCACTGTTTCTTCGAATGGTACATGTCCTTCACTCCAATCAATTGTAGATTATAGCAGACCACGTGAAAGATGTGCCGTCTTGACATTTAAAAAGGTCTCCCGTTTGAAGGGAGACCCACTTGTTACGCCTCTGTGACCGGCGTATCTTTTTTCTTGTTGATGGTCGTGCGTTTGATGAGGAGCCACAAGTACGATGCGATGAAGATGGATGAGTACATCCCCATGAAGAGTCCGATAATCAATGCGAGCGAGAAGCTGCGAATCGACTCGGCACCGAACACGTACAAGGCGATCGCCGTCACGAGTACCGTGATGACGGTGTTGACCGAACGGACAATCGTCTCTTGAATCGATTTGTTGATGATCGACTCATAGACGTCCATCGAACGAATCTTCCGTTCTTTTTCATACGACGTGATGTTCTCCCGCACGCGGTCGAACGTAACAATCGTATCGTTGACGGAATAACCGATAATCGTCAGAATCGCTGCGATGAAGTACAAGTTGACTTCAATCCCAAAGAGTGAGAATGCGACGATCATGAAGAAGGCATCGTGTAACATCGCCACCACTGTCGCAACCGCATAGGAGAACTGGAAACGGACCGTGATGTACAGGATGATCCCGATCGACGCAACGGCTACCGCATACAAGGCGTTTTTCGCCAAGTCACGACCGACCTGAGCCGACACGGTGCTGATGTTCGGGTCGTTGCCGAACTGCTCCGTGAACGCCGTCTTGACGCTTGCGACTTCTTCTTGACCTAGTTGTCCGACGAACGTGACATATGCCAAACGTCCTTCATCTGCATATTGGACACTCGAAATCTCTTGGTCGATGCCTGCGTCATTGAACGCTTGCGTGAACTCTTCTTGCGAGACACGTTCTTCCGTTAATACCTCGACACGTGTTCCTGAGGCGAAGTCAATTCCAAGGTTCAATCCCCGGAAGAACAAGAGACCGATTCCGAGAACGACGATTGCCGTCGAAACCAAGAACATCGTGCGCATATGTTTGACGTAATTCCATTCAGTAAGCTTAAAGTTCACGGATTTCACTCTCCTTCACACCAAACCATCCTTTACGTTTGTCGAACAGACGACTTGAGACAAGGAGGTGCATCAAATAACGTGAGATGAATACGTTCGAGATGAACGTCATCCCGATTGAAATCATGAGCATGACGGCGAACCCTTTGACCGAGCTTTGTCCAAAGTAGAACAAGACCGCAGCCGAGATGAGCGTCGTCAAGTTGGCATCAATGATCGTACTGAGGGAACGACGGTTACCGGCACGGAATGCCGACAAGACCGACTTCCCAGAGCGGAGCTCATCTTTGATTCGTTCCGCCGTGATGATGTTCGCATCGACCGCCATCCCGACCCCGAGGACAAGTGCCGCAATCCCTGGGAGCGTCAAGACCGCATTGATTCCATTGAAGAACAACATGATCAAGTTAATATACAGTACAAGCGTGATGATCGACACGAGTCCAGGTAGACGATAGAAGAACAACATGAAGATGAACACGGCAATGATCCCGATTGAAGCGGCAAATACCGTCTCTTCTAATGCGTCTTGACCGAACTGAGCCGATACCGACGTCGAGTAGATCTCGTCAAGTTTGACCGGGAGTGCCCCTGCGTTCAAGATGTCGGCAAGGCGTTGTCCGCTCTCCGCATCAATCCCACCACCAGAGATAATCGCTTTATCTGACAAAATCGGACCATTAACAGAAGCATCCGAAACGATTTTCGAGTTTTCTTTTTGAATCTCTTCTTCGTATGTGTCACCTTCTTCGTAATCGAGCCAGATGACGAGACGGTTCTCAGGAGCCGGACGTTGTGAGATTTCAGACGTCACTTCGCCGAACTGATCGGCCGATTGAAGTGTCAACTCAACGACTGGTTGCCCTTGCTGATTGTAGCTAAGTGCCGCACCACGAGGCGCCAAGTCTTTCCCGTCGAGCAAGACGTTGTCGTTCACGTCACGGAACGTCAATTGCGCCGTTGACGAGATGACTTCGCGCGCTTCGTTTTGGTTCGATACGCCGGCAAGCTGGACACGGATTCGATTGTTCTCTTCGATTCGAACGTCCGGTTCGGAAACCCCGAGGACGTTGATTCGGTTGTTGATGGCGCGAACGGTTGCATTCATCGCCGACTCGTCGATGACGTCGCCGTCTTCGAGCGGTTGTACTTCATACAAAACTTCGAATCCACCTTTTAAGTCGAGTCCGAGGTTCGTGTTCTTGACGACCCAAGGTGTCGAGAACACAGCGAGCAGGATTGTCGCAATCATGATGATCGCGAAAATCGCAATGTTGCCTTTTTTGTACATACGACTATTTCCTTTCTAAACCACTGTTCTTTATATAACTTCTCTCGTTAACATTACAAATTTTCTAAACATTTATCAATCATTTTCCTAAAATTGTAACGTCTATTCACGGAAATGTAGCGTTAATTTGCGTACGAGACTAAATGTTGCACAAGGGCAAAACTTCATGTATGATGTAGCTAACATCACAACATCAAAGGAGTCTTACCACATGGACAGCACAATTATTTTTGCGTTCCTCCTCACCTTGTTCGCAGGTCTTGCGACAGGGATCGGGAGTATGATCGCATTCTTTGCGAAACGAACGAACACGGCTTTCTTGTCCATCTCTCTCGGATTTTCAGGCGGTGTCATGATTTACGTATCCTTTATTGAGATCTTCCCAAAGGCGCTTGAAGAACTTGTCGGTGCACACGGGGAGTATACTGGAACGATTTACACCGTCCTCGCGTTCTTCGGGGGAATGTTCTTGATCGGTATGATCGATAAGTTCATCCCGAAAATGGAGAACCCGCACGAGGTCAAGTTCGTTGAATCGATGCAGAACGATCCGTCAACGCAAGAGTTGGCAACGACAGCAACAAATGAAGCGGCTCCAATCAATCATCCTGAGACACAAAGTCGCCTAAAGAAAATGGGAATCTTCATGGCACTCGCCATTGGGATTCACAACTTCCCGGAAGGACTTGCGACGTTCATCTCAGCGCTTGATGACCCAGCCGTCGGCGTGGCCATTGCCATTGCCATCGCGCTGCATAACATTCCAGAAGGGATCGCCGTCTCTGTGCCGATTTATTATGCGACCGGTTCACGGAAAAAGGCGTTCAAGCTTTCGATGTTATCCGGTCTTGCAGAGCCTGCCGGAGCAGCCATCGGATTTTTACTCCTCATGCCGTTCTTGAGCGACACGGTATTTGGTCTCTTGTTCGCGGCAGTCGGTGGGATCATGGTCTTCATCTCGCTCGACGAGTTGCTTCCTGCAGCCCGTGAATATGGGCATGCCCACCATTCAATGTACGGAATGGTCGCCGGAATGATCGTCATGGCGACAAGTCTGATCCTATTAATGTAACGAGTAATGCCCTGACGCGAGGCGTCAGGGCATTTGTCATGTCGTCTTAAACACATGGACGACATCTTTTAATTCAGACGACATATGGCTCATCGTTTCGGCGATGCTGTTGATTTCTTGGATGGCCGCGAGTTGTTCCTCGACATTGGCCCCCGCCTCTTCGACGCTTCGTTGTGTCGAGACGGCGTTCGTGGACATATCCTCGACCGAAACGGCAACTTCTGTCGTATTGGCACTGACTTCTTCTGTCGCCGCGGCAATCTCACTCATCTGACGCGACGTCTCTTCGATGACCGATACAATCTCACGGAACGCCGAGGCGACTTCACCCATCTGTGATACCCCACTCTCGACATGCACGCTCGATTCTTCGAACGCCGTCTCGACTTGCTCCGTGTCGCGCTGGATGTCACGGACGACAGTCTGAATTTGAATGGCAGATTGCTTCGACTCCTCGGCAAGCTTTCTCACTTCTGCCGCGACGACCGCGAACCCTTTCCCATGTTCACCCGCACGTGCCGCCTCGATGGCCGCATTGAGCGCAAGCAAGTTCGTCTGTTCCGTGATGGCCGTGATCGAACGCGTAATCTTCTCAATCTCAAGCGACTGATTCGAAAGACGGGTCACCATCTGTTGCGTGAGCTCATTGGCGCGACGAATCTCTTGCATTCGTTTCTCAGCTAATTGAACGGTCTCAAGTCCACCGTTTGCTGCTTCAAGTGTATGAATCGTCTGTTCGTTCACTCCTTGTGACGCTGCAGCAATCTGGTTCAACCCATCGACCGCTTGATTGACGCCAATCGTCCCTTCTTCCGCTCGTTTAGACGACCCTTGGGCCGCCACATTCATGTCTTCAAACAAACGAGAGACACCTTGAGTCGTTGTCGCCACGTGGTCCGTACTCGCATACAGTTCTTCTGAATAGGCAGTGACTTTCTCTGAAGCCTCGCCAACTCGACGAATCAATCCGACGAGGTTATGTTTCATCTCATTGAAAGCCGTGACAAGATCTCCGAGCTCATCGTTTGAGGCGACCTCAATATCTTCGCCCGTCAAATCCCCGCCCGCCATAATTCGCGCTTGACGACCGAGTCGGTTGATCGGTTTTAAGAAGAGGCGTTGTAAGGCAAGCAAGGACAGGATTCCGATCACGACACCGACGACGCTGATGACAAGCATCCAGAGGATTGAACTCTCCGCTTCGGCTTGTACAGCTTTCGTCTCGGATGCGAGGAGTTCACCTTTGTATTCGACAAGGTCTGTCACTGTCATCCGAACACGGTCCGTTGTCGGCGTCACGCTCGTATTGAGGACCGTCTTATACCCAATCTCATCTTGTTGCTGGCGAAGTTCGATTGCACGATTCATCTCACGGTCCAACAACTCGTTAAATTTCTCCAAATCCCCCAACCAAGATAAAATCTTCTCATCTGAAGAGGATTCCTTCAGTGAAGCCATCAACTCGTCACGCTGCTCCTGAACACTTTGCAGACTGATGAGTGTTTTCGGATTGGCAACGAGCATATAGTAGTTCAAATAACGTTCTGCATCGGTCACCGCAAGCGACAGATTTTCAGCCAACAGCATTTCCTGTGTTCCCTCGTTCAGCACCCGGTCATATGCAGCAGTCGATTGTCTCAGTTGATATGAACCAAGCGCTCCGACAAGGACGAGCGCGATAATTGTGGGAACTAGCGCGATCGACATTCGTCTTCTGAGAGAAGAACGCCCTTTCTGTTTTGTACCGCTCCGCTTCCATGTCCACCCTTTCCACTTCTTCATCGGTCGTACCAATCGTTTCACGTCCATGTCATCCGTTCTCCTTCATCTCGAATTTCTTCTCAACTTGACATTAATGCAAACGTTTTCATGAATCAAATCGATTTTTCGAAATGAGGTGGATGAATGTTGATTCGATTTCGTTTTGACAAAAAGAAGTCATGTTTGTATACTTTAAATCGTAATTATTACGTTTTGAGAGGTATTCAAATGAATGTTGAGAACACATCCTTATTAATTATCGGCGCGGGTGTCCATGGGATGACACTCGCCATCTCATATATGGAACAAGGCGGGCAACTGGAAGATGTTCTGATTGTCGACCGACACACCGACCCGCTCACGAATTGGAAACAGCAAACTTCAACCATCTCCATGTCACACCTTCGTTCGACTCGCGTGCACCACGTTTCTTCGAATCCGCACGCCCTGAAGCAATTCGCATCTCGTTATGCCTATCGCTCCAATCATTACAAAGATACGTTCGGTCGCCCTTCGCTCGAACTGTTCAATGACCATGCCGAATCGTCATGGGAAGCGTATCGCCTCGAGGAGCGCTTCCTCGGCAATGAACAGGTGATGACGCTCCGAAAAGATGGGGCACACTATCACGTCCGAACAGACCGCCGCCTCATCGTCGCGGACTCGGTCATTGTCGCGATCGGTCAATCCGCAAATGTCGTGTTACCCGAATGGGCGGACGAACGTTGCCGACACGTTTTCATGAACAATCCTTCGGACGAATCAGATGAAGTGATTGTCGTCGGCGGTGGCATCACAGCACTTCATTATGTCGTGAAACGTGTCAACCAAGGTCATTACGTGACACTCGTGACGAGACGACCACTAGAAGTGAGTCAATTCGACGCCGATCGGCAGTTCATGGGACCGAAAGGATTAATTGACTTCCATCGTCTGAAACAAGACTGGACGACAAAACGATCATTCATCGCCCGTGAACGAAAGCCGGGGTCCGCTCCGAACGATCTCGTCTTGAAAGTGAAACGCCTTGTTCAAACGAATGCCGTGACACATCTCATCGGAGAAGTCGAGCGGGACAGTGGTTCGTTATTCGTGAACGGTGAAAAACTTGCCGGGCAAGAAATCGTCTGTTGTACAGGAATCCGACCACACCCTGTGAAAGAGACTTTCTTGCAGCCATTAATCGACCAGCTCCATCTTCCTCTCACGCCATGTGGCACACCTGCCTTGAATGAACGTCTCGAATGGACGCCTGGTCTATACTTGACGGGTGCCTATGCGGATTTGATTATCGGTCCATTCGCGAGAGCCGTCTACGGTGGACAAGAGGCTGCCCGAAGAATTCTCCCCCAACTTCTATCCACACAAAAAAGCGTCCGACCATAATGGTCAGACGCTTACTTACTTATTCCTCAAATGAGGCATTCGCTTTTTTCACGACTTCCGCAACTGCGCTTCGGTTGAAACGGAGAAGCGATTGATCGCATTTCAAAACGACATGTGTGTCTTCGATTTGATGAACGACGCCGTGTAAACCGCCGATTGTGACAACGCTGTCGCCACGCTCGAG
Source organism: Exiguobacterium sp. s129 (assembly GCF_018617585.1). GTDB lineage: Bacteria > Bacillota > Bacilli > Exiguobacteriales > Exiguobacteriaceae > Exiguobacterium > Exiguobacterium aestuarii_A. Next base: position 111,788 of record NZ_JACSKL010000004.1, on the reverse strand, counting down.
GGCGTTTTGCATCGCTTGTACTTCTTTTTGGCGTTTCGTCTGTGGACGAATCAACAAGAAGTAAAATACGACGAAAATCAAGATCATTGGTAATAACGCAACGATTGTTTCCATGAGTAACATTCACCCTTTCCTTCAATATCAGGTTCATTATACCGTGAAACTGAAGCATTGTCACACAATGTCCGACACGTTTCCTTAGAAATTCTTCGCATTCGGCTTGTTGTAGCCGTATTCTTCGAAGAACTCTTCTTTGAAATCGAGCAAACGGTCTTCGCGAATCGCTTGACGAACCTGCTCCATCAACTTCACGAGGAAGTGAAGGTTGTGTGTCGTACATAAGTGAAGGCCGAACATCTCGTCCGCACGAATCAAGTGATGGACATACGCACGTGAGTAGTTCTTACACGTGTTGCAGTCACACTTCTCATCGATCGGGCCGAAATCCGTCTTATACTTCGCTTGCTTGATCGTGACGCGACCTTTCGATGTCATAAGCGTCCCGTTCCGTGCAATCCGTGTCGGGAGGACGCAGTCAAACATATCGATTCCACGAATCGACCCTTCAATCAACGCGTCTGGCGAACCGACACCCATCAAATAACGTGGTTTGTTTTCCGGCATGAGCGGCGTCGTGAACTCGAGGGCACGATACATGACGTCTTTCGGTTCACCGACCGAGAGACCGCCGACCGCATATCCTGGGAAATCGAGTGAGACGAGATCTTGTGCGCTTTGACGACGAAGATCCTCATATTCCCCACCTTGAATGATCCCGAAGAGCGCTTGGTCTTCTGGACGCTCGTGTGCCTCAAGGCAACGTTCTGCCCAGCGGCTCGTGCGTTCGACCGACTTCTTCATGTATTCATGTGTCGCCGGATAAGGTGGGCACTCATCGAATGCCATCATGATATCCGACCCGAGTGCGTTTTGAATCTCCATCGCCTTTTCCGGTGACAAGAACAACTTGTCGCCGTTCAAGTGGTTACGGAAATGGACGCCTTCTTCTTGAATGTTTCGAAGATCGGCAAGCGAGAACACTTGGAAGCCACCTGAGTCCGTGAGAATCGCGCCGTCCCAGTTCATGAACTTATGAAGCCCGCCAGCTTGTTTGATGACCTCATGCCCCGGACGAACCCATAGGTGGTACGTGTTCGACAAGATGATGTTCGCACCCATCGCCTTGACCTGTTCTGGTGCCATCGTCTTGACGCTCGCTTGCGTCCCGACCGGCATGAAGACTGGTGTCTCGAACGACCCGTGCGGCGTATGGACGATTCCGTGCCGCGCTCCGGTCTGTTTACATGTGTGAATGTGTTCGTATGTGACTGCGTGTTTTGTCATTTTGTTACTTCCTTCCTCGTGATGAGCATCGCGTCTCCAAAACTGAAGAAGCGGTATCGTTCTGCGACCGCAGTCCGATAAGCGTGTAAGATGATGTCGCGCGTCGCGAATGCAGAGACGAGCATGACGAGTGTCGATTTAGGCAAGTGGAAGTTCGTGATCAATCCATCGATTGCCTTCAACTCGACACCAGGGTAGATAAAGATATCCGTCCAGCCCGATGACTCGACGAAGTCCCCATGGTCTCGCATGATCGTTTCGAGCGTTCGTGTCGATGTCGTACCGACCGCAAAGATGCGACCTCCGTTCGACCGGACATCTCGGAGCGCTTCAGCCGATTGAGCTGACAACTCGAAATATTCGCTATGCATCGTATGTTCTTCAATCGAATCAGCCGTCACCGGACGGAACGTACCGAGACCGACGTGAAGCGTGAGCGGGATCAATCGAACCCCTTTCGCCTTCGCTGCCTCGAGCAGCTCTTCCGTGAAATGGAGACCTGCTGTCGGAGCGGCTGCACTGCCTCGTTCCCGCGCATAGACCGTCTGATAACGATCCTGGTCATCGAGTTGTTCACGGATGTACGGTGGGAGTGGCATCGTTCCGAGCTCGTCTAAAATCTCGTAGAAGATGCCGTCGTAGTCGAACTTGAAGCGACGTCCACCTTCCGGGAGTTCCTCAACGCATTCCGCGCGGAGAAGTCCGTCACCAAATTCGACAATGGAACCGACACGAACTTTTTTCGCCGGTTTGACGAGCGCTTCCCATACGTCGTCTTCCGTCTGTTTCAATAAGAGCAGTTCCACTTTCCCGCCTGTCTCTTGTTTCGCTCCGAAGAGACGAGCCGGTAAGACGCGCGAATCGTTGACGACGAGCGCATCTCCCTCGTTCAAGTAGTCGAGCACGTCACGGAAATGACGATGCTCGATGTCTCCTGTCTCACGGTCCAATACGAGCAGACGCGAGCTCGTCCGATCAAGCAATGGGACCTGGGCAATCAACTCTTCTGGCAATTCAAAATCATAATCGTTTACGTTCAATTGAATGTCTTGCATACCTTACTCCTCTTCCTCTTCATAACCAAAATGCGACTTGGCAAACTGTGTGATCATCCGTCCTCGCGGCGTCCGCTGCAAGAACCCTTGTTGTAATAAATATGGCTCGTAGACGTCTTCGATCGTCTGAGCATCCTCACCGATTGTTGCGGCGAGCGTCTCGAGTCCGACCGGTCCACCTCCGAATCGCTCCACCATGGCCCGAAGCAATCGATGGTCGACTTCATCGAGTCCGAGTGCATCGACGTGTAGACGGTCGAGCGCATCGGATGCGAGAACTGGATCGATTTCTTTCGTGCCGGCCACCTGCGCGAAGTCACGGACTCGGCGCAAGAGACGATTGGCGATCCGCGGTGTCCCTCGCGAGCGCTTCGCAATCGCGCCACTCGCCTCAGGTGAGATGGAGAGGCGGAACAGCTGGGCCGTCCGACTGACAATCGCCGCGAGTTCGTGTGGCTCATAGTATTCAAGTTTCAGTGTGACCCCGAAACGGTCCCGAAGCGGCGCCGATAACATCCCGGCCCGCGTCGTCGCCCCGACGAGTGTGAACGGTGGCAAATCGATGCGTACGCTTCGCGCCATCTCACCTTGTCCATAGACGATATCGAGACAGTAGTCTTCCATCGCCGGATAGAGAATCTCTTCAATCGTCCGACTCAACCGGTGAATCTCATCGATAAATAAGACGTCACCCGGCTCAAGTGTCGAGAGGATCGCGGCCAAATCACCTGGTCGTTCAATCGCCGGTCCGGCGGTCGTTTTGATGCCGACGCCCATCTCGTTAGCGATAATTTGCGCAAGCGTCGTCTTCCCGAGTCCCGGTGGTCCATACAATAGGACGTGGTCGAGTGTCTCACTGCGAAGTTTAGCGGCCTGAATGAAGACCGACAAATTACCTTTCGCCTTTTCCTGCCCGATATATTGCTCGAAGCGCTGCGGACGTAAGCTCCACTCTTCAGAGTCTTCATATTGCTGATGAGATTGTGACAACAATCGTTCGTCCATAGCTTCCTCCTTATTTCAATAACAGCTGTAGCGCGCGTTTTATGTACGCGTCGGTCGTCAAGATCTCGCCGCTCAATGCTTTGCGGACTTTCGCGATCTCTCGTTCAGAATATCCGAGGGCGACGAGCGCCTCACACGCCTCGTCTAGTTCTGATGCACCTTGTGCGAACAATCCTTCGTTTGGCACATAATCCGGTGCAAGTTCGGATAACTTCCCTTTCAAGTCGAGTGCCATCTGTTTGGCCGTCTTCTTCCCGACTCCCGGGAACTTCGTCAAATACTTCTCATTCTCGGTTTCAATCGCATCAATCAACGCGTCGATATCTCCAGAGGCGACGATTGCGAGTGCCCCCTTCGGTCCGATGCCGCTCACGCTAAGGAGTTTATTAAAGAGCTCCCGTTCCCGGCGTGACCGGAAACCGTATAGCGTCTGTTGATCTTCACGGACGTAATGATGCGTAAACACGATTACATGTTCGTCTTGTTCACGATAAAAAAACGGGTTAGGCACATGTACTTTGTAGCCGACGCCCGAGACATCTAACGTTATATATTCCGCACACACATAGGCGACGGGTCCTTTTACGAATTCAATCACGGTGTAATCTCCTTTTCGGTCGGAAAAACTGCATTTATTGTACCATAACGAGCGATATGAAAAAAGGACAGGCGTTTGCCTGTCCTCAGCTTGTTGACAAATAACATGTTCGAACTCGTCCTTCCGGCGCCCACGCTTTCCGCAGGCAATCCCGGAGCCGCATCGCGACCTAGGTCGCTGCTGGGTCTCCGTCGGATTGCTTTCCTGCAGGAGTCGGGGCGCCGTCGGGCGAGCAACGCAAACGGTCGTCATCTGGCGGCCGTTTGTCTTTTTCTAAGGCCCCGACGGCCGAAGAAAAAGCTCGGTACTTACTTCGAATCGATGTATTAGGGGAAAGGGAAAACGCCGAGCCCGCCCGTCATCGATCCCGAGATCATCCTCCTCGGGCCGCCGTTCAACATCCGTTCCGTTCGTCAGACCGTGAAGGATGGATGGTGTCGACTTGTTGATTATCAGATCCGCCCCCTGTGTGTTCTTCTCACACCATTATGTGGGATGAAGGACAAAAGGTGACCAAGAACGGGCAGGCGAGACTCCTGAGGGAATAACAAGCAAAGGGAGACCCAGCAGTGACGCAGTCGCGATGCGGCTCCCTGCTTGCCCCTAGGAAAGCGAGCCATGTCCGGATTGGGCATAAAAAAGACATTAGACCTATACTTTGTCTACAGTCTGAGGACAGGCGTTTGCCTGTCCTGAAGCGATTACCGTGCGAGCATACGTTCAAGTGCACGTTTCGACCACTCTGTCGTCTCAGCATCGACGCGAATGATGTTCACAGGGTCCGTCTCGAGCGACTCGAGCGCCCAGAGGAGATGTTGCAAGTCGATTCGGTTCATCGTCAGACATGGACACATGAACGGGTTCAACGAGACGATATCGAGATGCGGGTACGTCGCCGCCAATCGGTTCACGAGGTTCATCTCCGTCCCGACCGCCCATTTTGTCCCGGGTTCACTCGCATCAATCTTGTCGATGATATACGACGTCGATCCGGCCTCGTCGGCTGCCTGCACGACATCAAACGTACATTCTGGATGGACGATGATGCGACGATCCGGTTCGCGCTCACGGAACGATTGAATTTGCGAGACCGTAAATTTCTCATGGACAGAACAATGCCCTTTCCAAAGAATGACCCGAATCTGTTCGAGGTCTCCTTCTGCCACTAGTTCTTCGCGGAGCGGATCCCAGACGGCCATCGCCTCGAGCGGGATGCCGAGGTCATACGCCGTATTCCGTCCGAGATGCTGGTCGGGAAGGAACAAAATCCGCTCTCCTGCCTCAAGCGCCCAGCGGACGATCTCATGTGCGTTCGACGATGTGACGGTCGCCCCGCCATGACGTCCGACGAAAGCCTTGATGGCCGCCGTTGAATTGACGTATGTAATCGGGATAATCCCTTCCCCGAACTGCTCCGTCAACTCTTCCCACGCAATCTCTGTCTGATCGATATCAGCCATGTCTGCCATGGAGCAACCGGCCCGCATATCAGGCAAGACGACAATCTGGTCGTCGCGTGTCAACATGTCTGCTGTCTCCGCCATGAAATGCACGCCACAGAAGACGATGAATTCCGCTTCGCTCATCTGTTCCGCGAGGCGCGCGAGCTGGAGCGAATCCCCTGTCGCGTCCGCGAATTGGACGACCTCGTCTTTTTGATAGTGATGCGCCGGTAAGAAGAGACGTGTCCCGAGCCGGTCTTTGACCGCCTGAATCCGTGTCTCCATTTCCTCCACTGACAGATTAGCGTACGTCGGTGGGAGTGTTCCGAGTAGTTGCATGTTTCATTCCTCCTTGTAAATTCATACTGCAGTCGAGCGCCCGTACCGAGTGGGTCAACTGACCGAGTGAGATGACATCGATGCGAATTCCTTGATAGTCGGCAATCGTGTCGAGCGTGATGCCGCCAGACACTTCGATCGTGATATGGTCCGGAATATGCTGGACCCATTCTCGCAGTTCATCCGGCGTCCGATTATCGAGCATCACAATATCCGGATTCGCTTGAACGGCTTCTAAGAGCTGGGCGAACGATTCGACCTCGACTTCAATCGGGGTCGTATGACCGACTCTAGAACGTGCGGCGTGAATGGCTTCTGTCACACCGCCGAGTGCGACGATATGGTTGTCTTTGATCATGACGGCATCGTCGAGGCGGAGTCGATGGTTGTAGCCGCCACCGATACGAACGGCATACTTCTCAAGCATGCGAAGTCCCGGTGTCGTTTTCCGCGTATCCGTGACATGAATCGAGTCGTCATCGAGCGCATCGACACATTGACGTGTCATCGTCGCAATCCCGCTCACACGCTGAATCACATTCAATAAGACACGTTCCGTCTCTAACAGGACACGAGTCTTCCCTTTCAAGACGATCAGTTCATCGCCAGGGGCAATCCGACTCCCGTCATCTTGGCAATCCACCAATTCGAGTTGTTGCATTCTAGCAAGTTCTTGAACGATTGGCTTCCCGCAGAAGACGCCTTCCTCTTTTGCAATGATGGTCGCGACTGACTTGTCCTGTTCATCGATCAGTTCACTTGATAGATCGCCATATCCGATATCCTCAATCAGAAACTGTCGTAGCTGTTCGCGTAGATAAATCGTGTTCATCGTACCTCTCCATTTCGAGGATGCTTTGCGCGATGAGACGCGCCGCATCGAGTTGTAAAGTTTGTTCACTTAATTGTCTTGTCACGTGTTTCGTCATGGTCAACGTTTGGGTATTTTGTAAGAAACATTTTATTTCGTCATGATTCGGTGAAATCGTCATCCACTTGCCGATTTGATGACGGAGCGCACGGAACGTGTCAGGTGAGATGTCATACGCCATCACATCGCTCGTCGCAAAGCCTCTGTCCTTCACTTGAATCGCCTCGGCGACACGTTTTCCGAACACCCAGCATTCCAAGAGTGAATTCGAGGCCAGTCGATTCGTCCCGTGTACACCTGCTTCCGCCACTTCTCCGACGGCATACAAACCGTCGACGTCCGTTCGACCCTCGTCATCCACTTCGATTCCGCCCATATGAAAATGGAGCCCTGGGCGAACGGGAATTTGGCGAAGGTCGATGCCTAACTTGTCACACGTCGTTGCGAGTTTTGGGAACCGTTCACGTAGTCGTGTCACACCAGTCGTATCGAGAAAGATGGGTTCTAATCGGTCTGTTAAGACACGGGCCACCACGTCTCGAGGGGCGAGACTCCCAAGTGGGTGATGCGCCATCACATCGTTTCCGTATGGATTGACGAGCCTCGCACCGGCACCACGGAGCGCCTCGGTGACGAGATGAGGTTCCTCGGCGGCCAACAAAGTCGGGTGAAATTGGATTCGCTGTAAGTTCGTCAGTTTGGCCCCGCATCGATTTGCCAAGACGAGACCGTCACCGGTCACCGTCTGCGCGTTTGAGGTCCAATCGACAAGTCCACCGATTCCGCCGGTCGCGAGAACGACGGCACCTGCCTCGATGTGTAGCCATTTTTCTTTCTGAAACGCCATCGCACCGACGACTCGTCCTTCCTTCATCACAAGGTCATGGACGAGGACGTGTTCGAGTATGTTCACGTTGTCCGGTAAAGACTGACGCAAGTGCCGCATGACATGTCGACCAGTCTCGTCACCTCCGGCATGAAAAATACGATGCAACCGATGAGCCCCTTCCCGTCCGAGGGTATACCCTTTCTCGTCACGATCGAAGCGGACACCGAACCGTTCCATCTCTTCAATCGCTCGACGTCCTTCTTCCACGAGAATGTCGACGCGTTCTGAGCACGATGTCTGATTCGAAGCAAGCATCGTGTCTTCTTTATGTGCCTCACTCGTCTCCTCGAGATACGAGCTCGCAATCCCTCCTTGTGCCAAATCGGAGTTCGTCGACGTCGCCTCCCCTTTGGAGACGAGGAGGACAGAGAATGAGGATGGCACATGTAGCGCCGTCGCGACGGCGGCAAGTCCTGTTCCAATAATCAAAATGTCGGTTTTCTCTATCTGTAAAGACACCTGTATATCACCTGTTTTTCATATGTAATGTTGACTTGTAAACTAGTTTCGCATAATTTTGTGTAGAAGACAACATGAGAAAAGGGGAGTCCATGATGAACCGCTACTTCGACTACGCCGCTACACATCCTATGACACATGCAGCATTAGACCATTACGTGGCTATGGCCAAAAACGTTTATGGGAACCCATCATCACTCCACGCGCACGGATATATGGCTGAAGATTATTTGACAGAGGCACGGCGACTACTTAAACAAGCACTCGGACTCGACGTCTTACGTGGGAAGTTATTGTTTACCGGAAGTGGTTCTGAAAGTAACTACATCGCACTGACGAGCCTACGGAAGCGCATGAAAGGGAAAGAAGTGATCACGTCCTGGCACGAACATGATTCAGTCGCCCTTTTGCTTGAAGAATGGGAACGCGAAGGGGTCATCGTCCATCGCTTGAAATTGAAAGACGGAAAGTTTGATTTGGAGACGTTCACGCACTTACTTGACCGTGACATCGGACTCGTCACGCTCCAACACGTCAATTCCGACACGGGATGGGTGTTGCCGCTCCATCACATCCAATGTCTCCTAAAATATAAAAAGATTCTCTTTCACGTGGACGGGGTACAGGCACTAGGGAAAATCCCGATTTCTGTGGAAGGAATCGACGCCTACTCGTTCAGCGCCCATAAGGTCGGTGGACCAAAAGGGATCGGCGCCCTCTATATGGAACGCTTGATTCCCCCACCTTACTATCCAGGTCATCACCAATACGGGATTCGTCCGGGTACGATCGATGTTCCAGGAATCAGCGCCTTCGTCAAAGCGCTCGGGGAACGTCAGGATCAACTGACACGTTTTCAGAGAAATTTCATGGCGTTTCGTGCTATCTTGAAAGAGAAGACGTCAGCGTATGTCCATTGGCTCGAGTTTGACGAACAAAGTCCCGCTATCTTTTCCTTCGTATCCCATCAACGCGACGGACAATGGTGGATGACCGAGCTCGACGATCTCGGGTTCCAAGTATCCGCCGGGTCAGCATGTCGCGCCGGTCAGAACGGACCGAACCGCATGCTCGAAGCACTCGGATATGAGACGAGCGCCTGCCACGGACTCGTCCGCATTTCCTTCGGCGCGCAAACGACCGTCGAAGACACATCGGCCCTCGCCGATGCCATCGTCACTTTAGCAAGGAGAGTCGAACATCATGAACAAACGTTTAGCCGGTGAAGAACGCCGTCGCACTTTACTTCAACTGATCGAATCGAGCAATGAACCGATCACTGGATCTGAACTGGCAAGGCACGTATCCGTCAGTCGCCAGGTCATCGTCCAAGACTTGTCGCTCTTAAAAGCGAAAGGTCACCAAATCGTCGCCACCGCGCGCGGTTATGTTTATTTGCACGGCGACTTCACCCCGTCTACCTATTCAAAAAAAGTAGCTTGCCGCCATACGGCAGAGGAGATGGAGGCAGAGATGAACGCCATCGTCGATGAAGGGGTCACCATCAAAGACGTCATCATCGACCACCCTGTTTACGGATCCATCACGGGACAGCTCATGGTGAAGAGTCGACGTGACGTCCGCGCCTTCCTCGAACGGGTCAAGGCACACGGGGCCTCACCGCTCTCGCAATTGACCGGAGGATTACATGTCCATACACTTGAAGCCGATCATCAGGAAGCGATTGATGCCGCGGTGAAAGAGCTTGACCGACTCGGTATTCTCGTATCCGAATTAGATTGAAGAGATGTCACGAATATGTGACATCTCTTCTTTTTCTTTTCAGTCATGTCCGTTATACTGATGGATGGAACAAGTTTCCTGCAATCACCTTGAAAGGAGGTCTCGTCATGAACGTCCTCGAGCACATGCTCGCCGTATGTGGTGTCTTCAGCATTCCTCTCGGCATCTTCATCCAATTCATCCCGAACGAACTCGTTCTCGCATATGGCGGCTTTCTCGTCGATTCGCATGACGCGTCTTTCTTCCTGATGTTCCTACTGGCGTGGGTTTCCTTCACGCTCAGTCAGATCGGTCTTTACTGGATCGGTCGATATGGTGGGCGTCCCGTCGCCTTGAAGCTGTATCGTTACTTCCGGATTCGGCAAGACAAGCAACTGCGGGCCGAGCGCTGGTTTGAGAAGTACGGGGCATGGATCGTCTGTCTCAGCCTGTTCTGGCGCCAGCTGTTCGCAGTCAGTGCCGGCGTGATGCGCCTGTCGTTCCGAAAGTTCTTGTCGGTGACGACACTCATTTTTGCCGTCTGGTCATTCATCTTCATTCATGTCGGGATGATGCTCGGCAACAACTGGCGGATGATTGGCCACTTCATGGACGACATCCTGCCCTTCCTGGCGCTCGCCATCGGAATTTTTCTCGTTGTCCGTCATCTTCGTCAGCATCCGAAACACGTGAAAGAATCAGCGTAACTTGCGCTGATTCTTTTTTTGTCAGAAAGGGAAACGCTCACATCTGTCGAATAAGAATCATGTAAGCGAATCGCGGTCACACAAACAAGACATCGCACAACGAAAAAGGAGGAATCACCATGTTCCATCGCCGTAAAACGTATACGATTCGACCTGAACGCCTGCAAGAATTCACCGACTTCTTCCATACATACATCTATCCGATTCAAGCGTCCCATGGCGCCCGACTCGTCGGACGCTGGGTGACCGAGGACAAGTCGGAGGTCATGGCACTATGGGAATACCGAGACCGTGAACACTATGAACAAGTCGAACGGGATTACCGCGGCAGTACGTTACGACGGGACGCCATGAAACAGCGGGCCCGCCTCGGAAAAGACCTGTATATCAAGTCGAGCGAAGAGTTCATGATGCCGACCGGTCACTATACGCCACCACGTGCGATCGTCTGTGTGACAGCGTATATTACGAACGAAGCAGGTGAGGTCCTACTCGTTAAAAATATGCATCGAAACGACTCCTTCGAGATGCCGGGCGGACAGGTGGAAGAACACGAGTCATTTGTCGACGCCATCCACCGTGAAGTGGACGAAGAGACCGGCGTGAAAATTGAGGTCGAAGGCATCACGGGAATCTATCAAAACGTGTCGTCCCGCGTCCTCTGCGTCACGTTCCGTGCAAAATATGTATCCGGGGACCTCAGACCACAAGCCGGGGAAACACAGGAAGTCGGATTCTACAAAGTCGACTCGCGTAACGTCGGTGACTATATTAAACGGGAGCACTTCCAGATGCGCTTCCTCGATGCAATCGATCCTGTGTATATGCCATACGCCATCTATAAAGTACGTCCATACGAATTGATTGAGCGCATCGAGCGCCAATCGGTGTAACGCAAAAAGGGATGATCCGCTACGCGCGAATCATCCCTTTTCTTTATGCTTCTTCTTGTAGGTCTTCTTGCTGTGATTGTCCAGTCTCCACTAACAGTTTCCGGACACGGCGTTTTTCCACGTGGAGAACGGTGAATGTCATGTCTTGATACGTGACTTGTGCACCTTTCTCCGGAATGTCGCCGAGTAATTCAACGAACCAACCGCCCATCGTGTTGGAATCGACGTCTGGTTCCGCAATCCCCATCTCTTCCGCGAATTCATCGACGTTCATGTCAGCCATACACTCGTAGACCCCTTCACGGAGACGTCGGAGATAGACGACGGATTCGTCGTGCTCATCCCAGATGTCGCCGACGAGTTCTTCAAGCATGTCTTCTAACGTGATGAGACCCGCCGTGCCCCCGAATTCATCGAGGACGACAGCCATGTGAGATTGCTTCTGTTGGAGAATCGGAAGTAGTTCAATCAATTTCGTCTGTGGTGACACGTACGTGAGCGGTCGGATGAGCGAACGGACATCCGTCACTTCATCCTTCATCATCGAACGTAAGAAGTCACGTTCTGACAAGACACCGATGACGTTGTCAATCGAGTCTTTGTAGACCGGCAAACGCGAATGTCCACCACTGAAAATCGTGTCTTTGATTTCATCGAGCGAATCGTCGATGTCGACTGCCAAAATATCGATTCGCGGCGTCAAGACGTCATCGACGGTAATATCGTTGAAAGCGAAGGCGCTATGGACGAGCTCAGCTTCCGTCTCACCAAGCACACCTTCCTCTTCTCCCATATCGACGAGCACTTTCAACTCTTCTTCCGTGACTGACGGCTCCTTGTCTTTCATCCCGATCATCCGAAGCGTCAACTTCTTCAAACCAGTGAAGATCATCGTCACCGGTTTGAGGATCTTGACGAGGAAGACGAGAATTCCGCTGATAAGAAGCGAATACTTCTCCGCAAACTCTTTAGCGAGCGACTTCGGTAAAATCTCACCAAAGATCAAAATGATGACCGTCGTCGCGAACGTCGACACGAGAAGACCCGTACCGCCACTAAAAATCGACGTGGCGATCGCCGTTGATACCGTTGCCGAACCGATGTTGACGATGTTGTTCCCGACGAGGATCGTCGAGAGCGTATCATCAAAGCGGTCGACGAGACTAAGGACGCGTTTGGCGGCTTTATCGCCGTCTTCTGCCATCCGAATCATCCGAACACGGTTTACACTTGAAAGCGCCGTTTCTGCTGATGAGAAAAACGCTGACAACATGATGAGAACTACATATAGAATTAAACTTGACGAGGGCACAGGGTCCACGTTAGCTTCACACTCCGTTTCTTCTTAACAAATAATTTTTTCTTACTCCACGAACTCGAATTCGAAGTCGAGAATCGCAACGACGCTGCCGTCTTCGGCACCGAGCTTGCGAAGATCATCATCGACGCCCATCTGACGCATTTGACGAGCGAATCGTTTGATCGACTCATCATGGTCAAAGTTTGTCATCTTGAAGAGCTTCTCGATGCGAGGGCCCGTGATCACGAAGCGATCGTATTCATCGATGTGGATCTGATAGCCTTTCTCTTCCTTCTCATAACGATACACGACACGAGGCGTCGCTGTCTTCTCTTCAAGCTCATCGAGTGGGAATTCAGGTGTCGTATCGACAAAGTTCGCCACTTCGATCAACAAGTTACGAAGACCATCTTGTGCGAGGGCAGAGATTGGGAAGACTTTGACATCGTCTCCTACTTTCTTCTTGAACTCTTCGAGATGTTCCTCTGCGTCCGGCATATCCATTTTGTTCGCCACGACGACTTGTGGGCGTTCGAGGAGACGTAGGTTATACGACTCGAGCTCACGGTTGATCGTCGTGTAGTCTTCGAACGGGTCGCGTCCTTCCATTCCACTCATATCGATCATGTGAACGATGACTTTCGTCCGTTCGATATGACGAAGGAATTGGTGACCGAGACCGACGCCTTGGCTAGCCCCTTCAATCAAACCTGGAAGGTCGGCCATGACGAAGCTACGGTCGTCCGCTGTCTTGACGACACCGAGGTTCGGTGTGATCGTCGTGAAGTGGTACGCGCCGATTTTCGGACGTGCCGAAGAAACGACCGACAGAAGTGTTGATTTCCCGACAGACGGGAAACCGACAAGTCCGACGTCTGCGAGGAGTTTCAATTCAAGACGCAATTCGCGTTCTTGACCTGGTTCACCGTTCTCCGCGATTTCTGGAGCCGGGTTGGCCGGTGTCGCAAAACGACAGTTCCCACGTCCACCACGTCCACCTTTAGCGATCGTCGCTTGTTGTCCGTGCTCCGTCAAGTCGGCGATGACTGTATCCGTCTCTGCGTCGAATACGATGGTGCCAGGTGGGACTTTGACGATGAGCGGCTTCGCTTTACGTCCGTGCATCCCTTTTGACATCCCTTTTTCGCCGTCGTGGGCGATAAACTTCTTCGAATAACGGAAATCAACGAGTGTGCGCAATCCTTCTTCTACTTCGAAGATGACGTCTCCACCGTGACCACCGTCACCACCTGCAGGTCCACCATCTGGGACATACTTTTCGCGACGGAAGGCAACCATCCCTTTTCCGCCGTCTCCAGCTTTTACAAAAATATTAACCTGATCGACAAACATTTATTTCCCCTCCTTTATGTGAAACGTAGTCATCTCTACGTTCTGTTCGTACACATCGGCTGACGTGAACACGTCTTCCGGGACTTCTCCCGTGACGCGAACCATCAGTCCGTCCGTGAACGTCACATGAATCGGCCCGTCCGTGTCTTTCAACAAGCGGACAAGCATCTCTGCCACTCGCGCATCATCGATGGCGAGTTGGTCGGTCGAAATCGTATACGTCATCCGTCCTTCCCAATTCGCTTGAATCACGACAAGGCTCGTCTGTGGCACGTTCAGACGAACGAGCGCACTCTCCTCGTCGGCCTGTTTCCGATAGCGTTCGTAAAGTTCCTCGAGCTTAGTCGGATCGAGTGCCGCATAGAGCGAGATCAATTGAAGCCGATTCATCCATTCGTGACGGACGGTCGATAAGAGCTCGAGTGTCTGTTCTGAATCCATTTGATCCTCTCCTAGAAAAAAAGACTCTAACCAAAAAAGTGGCTAGAGTCTTCTGCGTCGTTCAACTTACGCGACTGGGTAAACGCTCACTTGTTTCTTGTCGCGACCAAGACGCTCATAGCGTACTACGCCGTCAACTTTCGCAAACAAAGTGTCGTCGCCACCACGGCCAACGTTTTCACCTGGGTGAATCTTTGTACCGCGTTGGCGGTAAAGGATTGATCCAGCTGAAACTGTTTGTCCGTCAGCGCGTTTTGCACCGAGACGTTTCGAAATTGAGTCACGACCGTTTTTAGTCGAACCAACTCCCTTTTTCGAAGCGAAGAACTGAAGGTTCAATTGTAACATGAGGTCCACCTCCTATTGTTCAATTTGGATATATTCACCGTAGCTTTGGGCGACCGTGTCTAACTGCACGAGCATCCCTTCTAATAACAGTTGGGTGCGTTCCATATCCTGCGGTGATAAGTCAGGATACGTCTCGACATAAAAGTAACCACCCTCTGTTTGATCTGCCATTTCTACAAGAAGCGATTGACCCGCAAGCGTTTCGACGGCGTTATAGGCACCAAATATGATGGCTGAAACACCGGCGCACACCAAGTCAGAACCAGGTTCTGCAAAGTTGGCATGACCAGTCACTTCGACGGAGCGAATCGAGTTCGCCTCGTCTCGTCTTACCTTGACCCGAATCATAGCTTACGCTTCGATTTTCTCGATGCGAACTTTCGTGTAAGGCTGACGGTGACCTTGCTTACGACGGTAGTTTTTCTTAGCTTTCATTTTGAAGACAGTGATCTTCTTAGCGCGGCCGTGTTTTACCACAGTACCGACAACTTTAGCGCCTTCTACGAGTGGAGCGCCGACTTTAACATCGTCACCACCAACGAAAAGAACCTCACCGAATTCTACAGTACCTTCGACATCAGCATCGAGTTTTTCGATGTAGATCTCTTGACCTGCTTCAACTTTGATTTGCTTACCACCAGTTTTGATGATTGCGTACATATACGTGCACCTCCTTGTTAAACTCAGACTCGCCATCCTGGGCAGGGCAAATACCTTTAAAACCCGTTCTGTGCGGTTGTAGCCATTTGGGTGCTTCCAAACGAACTAACGTTATAGATAATACCACTCTCAATTATTCATTGTCAACGGCGAGATAAGAAATTCTGACATTCTGCGGACGTCCCGTAAAAGGCGAACTCCGGCTCCCCTTCGACGAGGTGTACGTCAATGTCAAATTCATGCCAGGAAGCGTCATGCCACTTCTTAGGTAGTGAGAGTACAACCGCTTCGTATTGTCCGCTCAGATCAAGGAGCGCTCGTTCAAACTGCGAGAAGACGGCCAGTTTCGATGGCTTGCCTCCATATGTCATCCGGTCTTGGATCGAGCGGCCGGTCCGTTCTCGTGACAATTCGAATAATCCCATCCGTGTGAAGCCGTACACTTCTACCCGTCGTGGGTCACGTGCCCCGAGCTCTTTCAACTTTTTCAGGAGACGGGTCTGACCATCTTTCGAACCTCGCAGAAAGTCGATGACGATCATGCCGCCGATATTACGTAAGCGCAACTGCTCCATGATCGTATAGAGCGCCGCTTCATTGATTGTGTCGGCCGCGCGCCCCTTGTCTTTGACGGCGACGTTCTTTCCACTGTTGACGTCGATGACGGTCATCGTCTCGACTTGTTCGATCAAGACGAACGCCCCGCCATCTAACCAGACGGCACGACTCTCGAGCTTTTCAATCGCCTCGTCGAGACGCTTCGCCTCTGGGATTCGTCCTTTCCCGATGTGACGTTTCACGGGAACGTCCAAGCGTTCAACGCGCGTCTGTCCTTCTTTGTCGTTCAAGAGGACCGATTCGACCGCATGACGCCGCACGAAGTGTTCACAGAGTAATTCGTCTTGCCCGTACCGTTGTTCGATCACAGCTTTCGCACGGCCGCGGAGCAGATCGAGTTCTTCCTGTAAGGCGTCTGGTGTCACTTGTCCGGCCTCCGTTCGAAACAGGACCCCTTCCTTTTCTGAAAGGGCAATCGACTTCGAGAGACGGTCCTGCGTGACGAGGTCGAGCTTCCGACTGAACAGTTTACGACGACCGTACGGGAAGTAGACGAGATAGCGTCCACCGAACCGAATGTTTTCGGTCACTTTATGATGCTTGCCGTTGATGCCTTCTTTCGTCACTTGTACGAGTCGTTTTTCCCCGACGACAGCCGCTTGTCCGATGGCAGGCACGTCCGGATATGAGGCAAGTGCGCGAAGCGTCTCCGCAATCGGTAAAAAGAACGTCGTCTCCCCGTCCGTCAAAAAAGCCGCGCCGAGTGACGGGTGGATCCGTTCAATCGCAGCCTCGACAATCGTACCGACCGATAATTGGTCGACGAAGCGTTCTTCGACCTCGAGTAACCGTTCCCCGTCCACGAGCATTGCCCGTTCAATGGAAGGTGTTCGTTCGTAGATTAACTTCATGTGCACCTCTCCTTTCGACAGAAAAAGGCAACTTTCGTTGCCTTTACGCTTTTTTCATTCCAAATTTCATCATGAGTCGTGCCCAGAAGCCGACCGGCGCCGTCTCTGTCTGAATCGACATGAGCGGGACCGATTCGCCGAGGATGCGACGCGTGATGTTGCGGTACGCTTGTCCGGCATTGTTGTCCGGGTTCATCGTGACCGGCACCCCGCGGTTCGCAGCGGCAATGACTTCCTCATCGTCGATGACGACGCCAAGGAGGTCGATCGACAAGATGCGCATGATGTCATCGATATCGAGCATATCGCCCGATTCGACGAGGTGATTTTTCACCCGGTTGACGACGAGCTTCGGTGCTTCGATGTGACTCGCTTGCTCGAGCATCCCGATGATGCGGTCCGCGTCTTGAACGGCGGCCTTCTCAGGCGTCGTGACGACAATCGCCTCATCCGCTCCGGCGATCGCGTTCATGAACCCTTGCTCGATTCCTGCAGGACAGTCGATCAAGACGAAATCATATTCCGTTTTCAATTGGTCGACAATCTCTTTCACTTGCTCAGGATTGACCGACGTCTTGTCTTTCGACTGTGCGGCCGGAAGTAAGTACATCTCTTCGAACCGTTTGTCGCGAACGAGCGCCTGATTCAACTTACATTGTCCCGTGATGACGTCGACGAGGTTATAAATGCTCCGGTTGTCGAGTCCGAGAATGATATCGAGGTTACGCAACCCGATATCCGTATCGACGAGACAGACCGAGTGTCCAGACAAGGCGAGCCCCGTCCCGATGTTGGCGGTCGTCGTCGTTTTCCCGACGCCCCCTTTTCCTGATGTCACGACGATGGCTCTGCCGTTTTTCACTTCTTTTTCTGTATGTACAGGCTCCACTACTTGCTCCATTCCACTCACCCTCTCTGTAATTCCATTGCATATGCGTCTTTCAGACCGGTCATGACGTGGCGGAGACGTGTCATCTCAATCCCGTCATTCGTCTGATACGCACAACCCATCTCAATCTCAGGAAGTTCTTCCTCGTCGTCGGACGTGAGAACGTGTTCGCCGATTGCCAAAAACTTCGGATGGAGAAGGCTCGCGGTAATGACCGCTTCTTCCCATCCTTCGACACCCGCACGCACATTTCCTCGTATCGTGCCCAAACAATAAATACTTCCTGTCGCCCGGACCTCAGAACCAGGGTTGATGTCCCCGATCACAAGCACCGAGCCATCAAACGCGAGGACCTGTCCACTGCGAATCGTCCCGCTATGATAATGGAACGTCTTTCTGCCATACGTCGCTTTCGCTTCTTCCGTCAACATGACATCGCTCGACAAGTCTTCAATATAAAAAACGCCATGACGAGCGACGACCTCACGAATTTGACGTGTCAGCTCCTCGTCAAGATAACGAGTACCCGCGTGCAACTTCAGGGCAATCTTACCGGACGGCGGCTCCATTTCTTGTAATGTCGCTTCAAAGTCCGTAAGCACCTCGTCGATGCCACTCTTCGGATTGAAGTGGATGGCAATTCCGTTGCGATGTCCTTTAATCGTAATGTGTCGTTTACGCTCCATCATGGCTACCCTCTTTTCACAACAGGTCGGATCGTCACATACCGCATCATCGGATAATAAAGAATCACGATGGCGATGGCATTGACGAGTACGGTCCCTGGAATCTGTTCAATCAATAGTGTTTGAATCGTCATCAACGTCCCACCAATCGCTGCCATGATCCCGTATATCGCAACTGTGAATACAACAATCATGAACGTGAAGGTGATGGTGACGGAGAAGAAGTTCTCACCTATATATTTTAACACGAAGCTGGCTAAGAGAGGAATGAGTGAAAAAGTAAATACATAAATTCCGAGCAAGTCGGTGTAGACGATGTCATATAGCAACCCGAATACAAGACCGAACCCGAGCGCCGTCTCCCATCGACCGTACAGACTGACGAACATCAGCCCGATTAGCGTCAATAAAAGATATGGCGTGGCATAGTGCCACGAGAAAATTGATGCCCATGTTCCTTCAATAAGAAAAAGGAGGAACAGGGCGATGAACACTTTCATGTTACTCACCCGCTGCTCCTCCTTCCTCGGGACCCGTTAGAAACGGTTCGTCTAGTGTCCGATCAATCACGTACATTTGTGAGAACTCATTGAAGTCGGCCTCCGGTTTGATCCGGGCGACTTGTGAGACGCCATATTCGTCCGTCTCGATCGACTCGATCGTACCGATGACGAGTCCGGCCGGGTAACGTCCCCCGAGTCCAGAGGTCGATACGATTTCTCCTTCTTTCAGCTTGACGCTATTCGATACTTTCGTGAAGAACAACTCGTTTGTCTCCGTATCGAAGCCGTCAATCGTCCCATACGTCGCTTTGCCGTCCGCATCTTTGACGACAGCCGAGACGTTGTTTGTCCGGTTGTTGTCGCTGAGCAGTTGCACTTGTGACGTATAGGCACTCGTTTGAATGACACGACCGACCATCCCGCTCGCCGCGGTCACGGCCATGCCTTTCTCAACGCCGCTTTCAGAACCGACGTTGATAGTGACGTAGCGTTGCCAATCGTTCGGTGTCCGACCGATGACCTCCGCCGGAATGAGGTCGAAGTCGCGTAACGACTCGTCTTTCGCTTCGACCATTTTCCGAAGCTCCTCATTCTCACGGCGCAAATCATCCGCCTCAACCGATACCTCGGCATACTTCGCCAAATGTTCTTTCAGTTGACGGTTCTCTTCGTAGATGTCGCGGACGTCCGAGATGGATGAGACGGTCGAGTCCATCCATCCGATTGGTACCGCGAACACTCGCTGGAACGTGCCGACCACATCACGCGTGACGTCTTGGTACCAGGCTGATTCCGATCGTCCTCGAATCGAAACCCCTAAAATGACGAAAAACAAGATCAGTACAATTAGCGTGATGATGAGCTTTTTATTACGTACGAATCGGCTCATCGTGTCTCACCTCTCATCGACGTGACGAGATGCCTGATTTCGAACGGAGGACGTCCATCATTTCAAGAGATTTTCCTGTACCGACTGCTACACAGTCGAGTGGCTCATCCGCAACGAGTGTCGGGATGTGCGTCTCGTCTGAGATGACGTCGTCCAAGTTTTTGAGGAGCGCGCCGCCGCCAGTCAAGACGATTCCACGGTCCATCACGTCAGCAGCGAGTTCTGGTGGTGTTTGTTCAAGTGTCTGCTTGACACCTGCCAAGATCGCTTCGACTGTATCTGAGAGTGCTTCGCACACTTCTGTAGACGATACTTCGATTTGTTTCGGAAGTCCTGTCACGAGATCGCGACCACGGATTTCCATCTTTTCTGCCTCGTTCGATGCGTCGATGCGCGCCGAACCGACTTCCATCTTGAGTGTCTCGGCCGTACGTTCCCCGATCATGAGGTTGTACTTGTTTTTGATGTAACGAATAATGGCGTCATCCATTTCGTCACCACCGACACGAATCGATTGGCTTGTCACGATGCCGCCGAGTGAGATCACTGCGACTTCGGTCGTACCGCCACCGATATCCACGACCATCGAGCCAGTCGGTTCCCAAACCGGGAGACCTGCGCCGATTGCTGCCGCGAACGGTTCTTCGATTGTATAAGCTTCACGAGCGCCTGCTTGTTTTGCCGCGTCTTCAACAGCGCGTTTTTCAACAGACGTGATGCCACTTGGCACACAAATCATGACGTTCGTCTTCGATGAGAACAAACCGCCTTTTGATTTTTGAGCTTGCTCCATGAAGTATTTGATCATCGTTGCTGTCGTTTCAAAGTCAGCGATAACGCCGTCTTTCATCGGACGACGAGCAGAGACGTTCCCTGGTGTACGTCCAATCATATCTTTGGCCTGATTACCAACGGCCTCAATTCTACCTGTATCTGTGCGGAACGCCACAACGGACGGTTCACGAACAACAATTCCTTGACCCTTTACGTAAACGAGCGTGTTAGCCGTTCCAAGGTCGATTCCGATTTCTCGGTTAAAACTACGAAACATAGGTGTTGCTCCTCTCTTCGTTACACTATTTTTTATTATAACGGAAAAATCATGTTTGAAAACGTTCATTCGATTACAGGTTATTTACAATAACCGCATCTCAGTCCTGTCTCACCGTCTACTAGTTTGCCTTCTTTTGAGGAAAAAGGCAAATCAAAAAAGCAGACGCGAGTGGGCGTCTGCCTAAGAGAGAACGGTTACAAACCAGGTTGGAGCGGAAGTAGTAACATCGCGCCGTAAAAGAAGACTGAGAAGATGAGTACCGGTCGAAAGAAGCGGGACGGCTTCAAGCGCGTCGCTCCGGCTAAAAAGCTCGTCGTCGTCATGACGAATATGTAGATGCCGACATACATAAGAAGTAAGCGGACGAGCACCGTCCAAATGCCGAGTTGGTCGAGTTCATTGAATGCGAGCACGATTAGACCAAGGTAGGCGATGAGCGATAGGACGCCCACTCCAACGCCGACGAGCGGAGAGACACGATCGAGCCAGTGGTCCTCGTCGAACCGAAGGAATAGCGCCGTACTCACGAATAAAAATAGAACGAATAGGACGAGCGAGAAGGTCGTTGTGTCTAGATGGACGTAGCTCACAAGGAGCGAGACGCCGATCATGAACAACCAGATGATTTTTTCCATGTTGAACACCTCATCTGCTATCTTACCAAAGTCCGCGATTCAATTGGAGGAAATTGTATATTCCTTTATCTTAGTCATAGTTTCTTTACTATATGCAAGATAGTTTGTTGCAAGGAGATGTGAAGATTGTCTTCGCTTAACTGGACTTATAGCCATCGCTTTTCATTCGTTCATTTGACGATCTTGATGTTTATCATTAACTCTATAAAGAACCATTGATAGACCAATAATCAAACAAATTAGACCCCCAAGCCCCGTTGTGATGATTGAAGACCGTTCAGGATAAAACTCTTTACTCAGAGTCAGGAATATAAAAAATATCCATCCTACAAGATTAATCATATGTCTTTTTGACAAGCCAGCTCCTCCTTATCAACAAAAGGATTCATAAGGATTATTCAACCATTGTCTTGACCATGTTTTCTACCTTACATTTCTTTTTAAGAGGTTAGTTATACCTCTTTCCTGAACTGTTTTCATTTTATACACGCCATCATTTTCGATAGCGATTATAAAAAAATAGAACGAAACAAAAAAGCAGACATCACGATGCCTGCTCCCCATTTCTCACCCATTCATATATCCCCGCTGCTTCATGCTGACGTAATGGTCTTCCCCAATGATGACGTGATCGAGACAGGCGATGCCGACGATGTTCCCTGCTTCGACCAACCGTTCGGACACTTCGATGTCTTCCCGACTCGGCGTCGCGTCCCCGCTTGGATGATTGTGCACGGCGATAAAGCACGCCGCCGATAACTTGAGCGCTTCACGGAACACGTCGCGCGGATGCACAATCGATGAATTGAGTCCACCGACGAAGAGCGTCTTCCGAGCGATCAGTTGATTTTTCGTATTGAGGTACAAACAAACGAAATGCTCCTGATTCAACAGTCTCAATTCATCTCGCAACAGCTCATATGCATCTTGCGGCGACCGAATCGTCGGCATATTCGCTTTCGGTTCTTCGACATACCGAATCCCAATCGTGAATGCGGCCAGAAGTTGCTCCGCCTTCTTCTTCGTCATCCCTTCGATTTTGCACAAGTCATGGACGGACGCCTGTGACAGCGCTCGTAACGTCGGATACACGTCCGAGATACGGCGTGCCGTCTCCATCGGGTCCGGTCCCCGTCCTCCGATTTGAAGCAATCTCGCGATGGCGGTCTCTACACTACGGTCAATCACCATGGTCATTCCTTCACCTACTTTCAAGGCATTCACAGGAAGCGAGGCGTCACCCCATGCCGGTCGAGCGTCTTGACGAGCGGATGAATCGGCAAGCCGACGACGTTATAAAAATCACCTTCGATTTTCTCAACGAAAAGACCACCCGACCCTTGGATGCCGTATGCTCCCGCCTTGTCATACGGTTCTGTGGAATCAAGGTAATCTTCCATCCAACTCTCCGGAATCACATCGAATGTCACATGCGTCGTCGTGACGAACAAGTCGTGGGTCGCACCGATGATGCTCACGCCCGTCAGTACTTCATGGGTCGAGCCGGACAAGCATTCGAGCATCCGTTTCGCATCCTCTCGGTCCGCTGGCTTCTCCAAGATGACGCCGTCTAAGACGACGACCGTATCCGCACCGATCACGATTGCATCTCGATGATCCCGTGCCACATCCATCGCTTTCTCACGCGCGAGACGGGCGACGTAATCGCTCGGAGACTCTTTGCCGTCCGTCCCTTCCGTCACGTTCGACGGAATGACCTCATGCTCGATTCCCGCTTTACGCAGTAGCTCGGTACGTCGTGGTGACATCGAGGCGAGAATGACACGCTTCTGTGTTGAATTCATTGTATCGACTCCTTCTCTTCTTCTAAAACGGGCTTCCTTGCCGTTTCATACTTCTCTGTTGATTGTAGGCAACACGGGTCGTAAACACAATCACTCGGGTCGAAAAAAACGCCCCTTCATTTTCTGAAGGGACGTGTCGATTCATGGTGTCGTATAGTCGTAAACCGGGATATCCTTCTGTTCGAAGGCCGGTTCCGGGATATAACGATCCGGAACGAGTTGATCGAGGTCCGGGCGATAGAAGGCATCCAGTTCGACCGTAAAGTCAAGCGCCTGTACTTCTTCGACCGTATTCGGTCCTGTCTCGGCTGGTCCCGTGAATTGAATCGTCCGCAACACATGGATGCGGTTCATCGACTCAATCGATTCCAAGAACGAGACGAGGGCATCATACGTCTCAGCCTGAAGGGTCACGGTCGAACGAATTGTCGAGGCGTTGACCGGTGCGACGTCCGTCGGTTCAGCCGGTTCGTTCGTCTCACTGACGTCGGTCGGATTGAACGGCTCGACTGTCTCAGGTACCTCTGACTCGGCCACCAAGCCGTCCGCGAAGGCGATGCTTGTCACATCGACGCCAGCTAATAAGCTTGCCTGTGACAACGCCTCGACAACCGTATCGAGTGCAGGTGCCGTCGGAACGCGTGTCTGAAGCGTTTGTGAGTCCGCCACGTCAACGACCTTCCCTTCTTGACGCAACAGTTCAAGCTTCGTCCGTTCGAGCGAGAGGTCTCGCTCGAGCGCCTCGACTTCTCCTTGTTTGATGAAGTACGTATAGCCGAAGTAAGCCGGAGCTATGATAGCTGCGAGGAGGCAAATCGCAAATAACGCATAAATTGTCGAACGTTTCATTGACTCACCACCTCCGCATCTGCTTCCTCTTCTTCAGTCAATTCTTCCTCCACGTCTTGAAACATGAACGTGAACTCTCCGATGTAGCGTGGAAGCGGGTCTTCTTCTAATGAATTCTCTTCTTCCTCTTCTGCCGCCTTCAATTCGGTCGTCACGCCGAGGAGCTTCACGTCAAGGAAGCGTTCATCGGTCATGAGCGAACGTTGGAAGGCGTTCAAATCTTCAAGCGTCTCAAATTGTGTCCGCACGCTCATAATCGAGCCGTCCGCGTAGTTATACGTCAACACGTAACCCGTCGGAGGCAATTGTTCGGTCAGCGCCCGAAGTGCCGGCACCGCATCTTTCTCCATGTCCGTCAACGCCGTCACGGTCTGGTCGAGCGAGAGCACTTGTTGTGCTTTCGAGTTCACCTGTTCGGTTTGATAGATCTCAACAAGTTGGAGTTCCTCTTCAATACGTGCTTGTTCTGCTTCCAATTGCCCCACCTCGTAGTACAGGTAACCGGCCGCGCCTCCTCCGAGTAGGAGTGCGACGAGTCCCGTCACGATTGGCCAGCGGAGCGTCACATCGGTCGAGTTGATAAAGTTCGTATCCTGATCACGTTGAAGGGTCGCCATCCCGAGTAAAGGAAGCATCTGATGCGATAGCGGTGTCCCATGGGCAATCGCGAGCGGTTGTTCGACCCGTGTGACGGAGACGAGTGACTCGGATTGAATCATGTGAACAAGATCGTCCACTTCAGGTACCGTTCCCGAGACATATAAGTGGTCGATGGCGCGACCATCCGTCCGTAACGAGTAACGATAGAAATCAAGAAAACGGGCGAGTTCGTTCAACCAGTCATCCATCTGGTTCGCTTTCATTTCATCCGTTCCGTTGTATGTATACGTCACGACGCCGTCTTTCGTCCCGACTTGGTACGGGAGGTCTGACTCGATCGAACGAATGAAGCGAATCTGTCCTTCTTCTAACACCAACAATTGATGCGAGAATGGTGTGACATGCCAGATGAGCGTCGACTGGAGCGAATCGATGTCTGATAAGCGCATGACGCCGTTTGCGACTGCGACCGAGCGTGGCGTGATTTTTTTCAACGCGAGACCACATTTTTTCATGTACGAGCGGAGCGACTTCGTCAGCTCAATCGAGACGGCATGAAGCATGACGTCCGTCTTGACCCCGTCTTCGCCTAACACTTCATAATCGAACGACACATCATCGAACGGTAAGATGATGGAACTTCCGATTTCCATGAACAAGTAGCCACGAATCTCATCCTTCGGAATCGTAGAAGGAATCTCTACTTTCCGTGATAATACTTCTGTCTCATCCAATGCGACCGCACACGTCATACCGCGACGGACTTTCAACTTGCGACAGAGTTCGTCGAAGGCGAGACTGAACGCGGTCTCATCGAGAATCTTTCCTTCGCCATACGCATCTTTTGCTAACTGAACCGAGGCGCTTCGTTTGAACACACCTTGCTTGATGACGGCACCGTGGATGCTGAGAGCATCAAACGAAAAATAGGTGACCGTCCCTTTCTCTATCCCACGACTCATGATCGTTTTCCCCCTACATCAACTCAAAATACCAATCAAAAAAGCTTTCACTAAACCAAAACGTCAACATCGTCCCGAGCGCGATCGATGGTACGAACGGAATCGGTTGTTTTCGTCCAATTTTTTTTGAGGCGATCAAGCCCACTCCGACAACCGCTCCAATCAAACTCGACAAGAACAAAGCGACGAGTACATCACGAGGACCGAGCACGAGACCGATCATAGTAAACAATTTGACATCACCTGCCCCAAGCCCCCCTTTTGTGACGAAAAAGACGGTCGCTAAAAGAGAAAATCCAAGAAGTGCCCCAGCAAGCGGTGACCACCACGTGGCCCCTGCCACATAGGTAAGAACGAGTAATATCGGTGCTGTGATACGCAAGATGACGTTCGGTACGAGCATCGTCGATAAATCAGATACTGCGAGCGCCAACAACGTCGATAAGAAGGCGAACGCGAGAAGCGTCGTCACACTAAACCCGTAAAGTGTGTAGCTATAGCCATATCCGATGGCTCCGAGCAATTCAAAAATCGGATACGTCGGCGCGATCCGCTCGCCACACCCACGGCATCTTCCTCTGAGAGCGAGATAGCCGAGAATCGGGATGAGTTCCCACGGTGACAATTCGTGACCGCAAGACGGACAATGTGAGCGCGGTGTCACGATCGATTGTTTGCGTGGCACGCGGAGCCCGACGACGTTCGTGAACGACGTGATAACCGCTCCGAGGACGATGCTATATAAGAATCCAATCAATTCAATCAAGGGAGGATCCTCCTTTTGTCAGTATATGCCAAAAACAGAAAACCGGCTAGGCTGAGCGAGTGCCCAGCGCCAGCCGGAGGAGATACTAGTTTGTAGTTTTTTCCTTAATTGATTCTTTGCTCAATGAACCTTCAGTAACAGGCGTAGCTTGACCAATAGCTTTAGAACCTACTAACTGAACTTCATAAGTATATTTATTTCCACTTGGTTTAATAATTACATTTGCAGTTGAATAATTTGCGCCGAACGGATCTTTTAAGTTATCGACATAAGTCGAACCATCAGCCTCTCCTGTAGCAACAGTTCCTGTAAATTTCATCGTAGTATTTGCACTAACAGGGTTCGACGCAGTATATAACTTCGCCGCACTGACCATTTGCTTCGCATCGGCAACCATTGCATCCTTCTTCGAGTTCTCGATAATCCCACCAATCGCAACGACCGCGATGGCTGCGATAATCCCTAAAATGACGACGACGACGAGCAACTCGACGAGTGTGAGTCCACGCTCATCTTTTAATTGTTTGGCATCTTGCCAAATCATTTTCAATTTCTCTACCATGATTCATTCTCCCCTTTTGTGTGTTGTGCTGCATGTAAACTAGATTCATTACGAAAGACCTAAACTAAAAGTAGAACAATTTTACTATACCTTCTAAATATAGTATTGAAAAGGTATATTTTCAAAACTCTGCATATTCCGTTTACTGATTTTGAATATCGCCATAGATTTGGAACATCGGAACGACGATCGAGATGACGATCACCCCGACGACACTCGCTAAGACAACAATCAACAGCGGTTCGATGATCGACTTGAGTCGATCCGTCGTCGTCTCAACTTCCGTCTCATAAAACTCGGCGACTTCGTTCAACATCGAATCTAAATCTCCACTTTCTTCTCCGACCGCAATCATTTGCGTCATGAGCGGCGGGAAGTTCGAATTGCGCATGAGCGGCTCGTGGAGCGGAATCCCTTGTGCCATCATTTCCCGTGCTTCCGTCAATCCTTTTCGGATGACGCGGTTCGACACGATGCGTTCCGTGATTTCGATGGCCGTCAAAATCGGTACTGCTGCCTGTAAGAGAACGGCCAAGCTTCGCGTCAGTAGCGCGATTTGCGATTTCGTCACAATCGGTCCGAAAATCGGCATCTTGAGCAGCAAGCGGTCGATGACGAATCGTTCCCGGTCCCGCTTCAACATCCACGTGAACACAAGCACCCCGAGTATGGCGATGGCGAGTAAGAGCCACCAGAACGCCGCAATAAAGTCTGAAACGGCGACAACGATTCTCGTGATGAGCGGAAGCTCACCACCGAGTTGACCGAAGATGCTCGCGAATGTTGGAACGACGTTCACCATCAAGAAAGCGACAACGCCGATGGCGACAATCGAGACGACCAACGGATACGTCAGAGCGGAGATGACTTTCCGCTTGACGTCATATTGTTTCTGGAGTTGGAGCCCAATCTGGTCGAGCGCCTCCTCCAAGTTCCCGCTCGTCTCCCCGGCAAGTGCCATCGAACTGAAGAAGTTCGAAAAGACGCGTGGATGTTTTTTGATTGCCTCGGAATAGGCAATCCCTTCTTTCAAATCGTCCTCGACTTGACTGAGCGTCTTCTTCAAGACTTTTGATTCGGTCTGTACCCGCAAGATGGACGTCGCGCGGACGATCGGCACCCCCGCCCGGATGAGCGTCGCGAACTGCCTGACATACATGATCAGATGTTCGATTTTGACGCGTTCCGGTAGGATATTGACCTCTTTGTTTAGTCCGGTCGACTCGAGTTCGGACAAGTCCGTCACGAGAATCGATTCTTGACGTAACTTCTCTTTTGCCTCCCGAAGCGAGACGGCCGTGATGCGACCTTTCTTGCGCTTCCCGTTCAGGAGCTTTCCTTCATACTGAAATATCGCCATCACTCATCACCTCATCTCTTCTGTCGGGACGGCGTTTGGATTGATGATCCCTTGCCGTACGAGCTGTTCAATCGCGGCATCCATCGACTGCATACCTTGCTGGCGACTCGTCTGAATGACGGTCGGAAGCTGGAACTCTTTTTCGTTTCGAATCAAGTTGGCGACCGCCGGGTTTCCTAACATGATTTCCATCGCGGCGACACGGCCTTTCGGCACATCAATCCGCGGGAACAATCGTTGACTGACGACACCAATCAAGACGTTCGCGAGTTGCGTTCGGATTTGGTCTTGCTGCTCGGCCGGGAACGCATCGATGATTCGACTCACGGTCGACATCGCACTCGACGTATGGAGCGTCGCCATGACGAGGTGTCCCGTCTCGGCTGCTGTCATCGCCGTCGAAATCGTTTCTAAGTCACGCATCTCCCCGAGCAAAATGACGTCCGGGTCTTGTCGTAAAGCGGCTCGTAGACCGCTCACAAACTTCATGACGTCCGAACCGATTTCGCGTTGGTCGACGATGCTTTGATCGTGTGAATGCAAGTACTCGATTGGATCTTCTAACGTGATGATCCGCTTTCGTTGCGTTCGGTTGATCTCGTGGATCATCGCCGCAAGTGTCGTCGATTTCCCGGATCCAGTTGGCCCCGTTACAAGGATGAGACCGTGCGGCTTCTCAATCAGTCGCTTCAACACCGTCGGCAAGTTGAGTTCGTTTAATGTCGGGATTTCCCCGGAAATGGAACGAAATGCGATTGCAATCGTTCCCCGCTGATAATAGGCGTTGACACGGAAACGTGAGACACGTGGCACTCCGAACGAGAAGTCGAGATCGCGCTCATGTTCGAGACGTTCCCGCATGTCTTCCGTCATAATTTCTTTTAAGTATCCTTCCAGATGTTGAGGCAACACTTTCTCCTCGCCCATCGTGATGAGACTCCCGTCTACCCGAATGATCGGTGGCGAACCCGCCGTCACATGAATATCTGAGGCGCGTCGCTCGACCGCATTCGTCAAGATGACTTCAATCGATTGATTAATCATAAGCACTCTCCGTAATGACCGTTCGTAATATTTCTTCCGTCGTTGTCAATCCAGCTGCGACTTTTTCTAGCCCATCAGCCAATAAGAACGTCGCGCCTTGTGACTTCGCGTACTCGACCATCTCGGACTCGGTCGCCTGGTTCATGATCATCCGGCGTAAGCCTTCGTTGATTGGAATTACTTCATGGATGGCAAGACGCCCACGGTATCCCGTCGAGTTGCACGAAGAACATCCTTTCCCGCGAACAACCTGATCGATATGAATCCCTTCTGCCTCGAATAGGCGTTGCTCACTTTTCGAGACCGGCTCTGCCTGACCACAATCGCGGCAGACGCGTCGTACGAGACGCTGCGCCACAAGTCCGGTCGTCGAAGCGGCGACGAGGAATGGTTCGACTCCCATGTCAACGAGACGGGTGATAGAACTGATGGCCGAGTTTGTATGTAGTGTCGATAGGACGAGGTGTCCCGTAAGCGAGGCCCGAATGGCAATCTCGGCTGTTTCCGTGTCTCGAATCTCTCCGACCATGACGATGTTCGGGTCTTGTCGTAAAATCGAACGAAGACCCGATGCGAACGTCAAACCGACTTTTGAGTTGACCTGGACTTGGTTGATCCCATCGAGCTGATACTCGACCGGGTCTTCTACCGTGATGATGTTTTTCGTCTCGTCATTCAACTCTACTAGTGAGGCATAGAGAGTCGACGACTTCCCTGAGCCGGTCGGACCGGTGATGAGAATAATGCCGTTCGGACGTTTGAGCATTTCACGATACGCTTGCTCGTTTCGTTCTCCAAACCCTAGTTTCGTCAAATCCGTCAGCCCTTGCGACGAGTCAAGCACTCGAATAACGATCTTCTCCCCGTACATCGTTGGGAGTGTCGACACACGGAAGTCATATGCACGATTGCGTAACGTATATTTGATCCGCCCATCTTGTGGAAGACGACTTTCCGTGATGTCGAGGTTACTCATGACTTTAAGGCGCGTCAGCATGACACTTTGAATTTTCTTCGGATAAATCGTTTCCGTACGCAAATCTCCATCAATCCGAAACCGGACATGAAGTTGCTTTTCATGTGGGTCGAAATGGATATCCGAAGCTCGTTGATCGATTGCACTCAGGAAGATTTGGTTCACGAGACGAATGATTGGTGCATCGTCCCGATTCATCGTTTCTTGTTGATCCATCTCCGGTGCATCTTCTTTTAAAATCTCGACGAGTGAATGATCCATCTCATAATAACGACTGATTGTCTTTCGAATCTGTTCACGTGTCGAAATACCAATCTCGATATTCATCCCAGTCTGCAAACGGACGTCATCGATCGCAATCAAATCGAGTGGGTCGGCCGTCGCAATATGAAGCGTGTTTCCAATCAATTGATACGGCATGACATCATGTTTTTGTGCCAATGCTTTCGGCACGAGTTTCGTGACGGTCACGTTGATATCTTGTGCATACAGCTCGATAATCGGCACATGGAGTTGTTCATGAATCATCTGAATCAATTGCGTTTCGGTAATGTGGTTCAACCGAATGAGTGTGTCCCCCAGCTTTTCACCTGGGCGTTTTTGTTCGAGCGCTTCATCGAGCTGACTCGTCGTAATGAGTCCGGCCTCGATGAGCATCTCGCCGAGTCTTCGTTTCGTTCGTCTCACGTCACTTCACCATCCTCTGAGGAGCCTCCTCTTGCTCGACTTCCCTCTCTTCAACGAAAGTACTAGCCGTCACTCCACCAATCAATATGACAACGAGTAGGAACCACGCCCACCATGCTTGCGTCAACGACTCCGTCACCATGTAGTAAATCCCAACTGAAAGAAGTGCTGTCCAGACACTGATGAGTAATTTCGTTTCACGCTTCTTCATCGATGGGACAGACAAGGCGAACAATGTCAATGTGGCCAATACCCAAAAACCAAGTAAAATCATATAACCAATCATCCGACTGCCTCCTGATCTGCAGGGTCTTCTTCAAATACGGGTGGTTCTTCAAAGTTGTCATTTAGTTCATCGTCAAAAACCGGGTCTTCTTCCTCCTCTTCATCAGGGAATGTTGGAATGACCGGTTCGACCGGTTCAGGTGGCGGAAGTGGGACCGAGCTCTTCGTCACGATTTCCGGTGTCGGGGCATAAAAATCAAAACCGAGCAACTCCATCGTTTCTCCTTCTTCCGTCACTTTGATACGGTACAACTTACCTGACTGGCCAGATTGTCCAGATTGTGTGACCGATGAGCTGCCTGACGGAAGTGACGAAGAGAAACGAACGACTTTTTGATAAGGAACCGAAGTCACTTCTTCCACTCGCGCCTCGTAAGCCGATTCGAACGGTTGCCCGAGTAATTGGACTGTCACCGCATTCCCTTCATTCAAAACGAGAATGGCGTATGATGACTTCTCACGGTTTTGCACCGCAAAATTCGAGCGGGCGTCCACTTTCGTGTCATATCCGAGTTCGACACCAGACGGAAGCGTCTCATGCGGCACACGTTCAAGAATGGCGAACGGTGTGGCAGCAAACATGCGATAGAACGAAGAGCCGAGCGTCGTGAGCGCCTCAAAGTCTTCCCCGAACAATTTGAGACTAAAGATATCACCTGCTGCCATCTCGAATCCGTTCATTCGGTCGAGCGTGGACTGCATCGCCGGAGTCGGGCTCACGGTAAATGAAGCAACGACTTCACTCTCTGCCGCGACTTGTTCCAATGCGACCGTTGACTCAAGCATCGATGCCGCTTCCATCAATGCCGGGGCAATCATCGTCATCGTCACAGGTTGACCTTCGAGATAAGGTTCGACTTTTGACTCGTCGATTGCGGTCAACAATGGATATTCGCCCTCATCCGTGATGGCATCGAGCGTGTTCGGTACGTCGAACGTCACGACTTCTTTTCCGATTTCAATGACAGTCCCGTCCATTAGATCGACCGAAAACGGCATCGTGTTGAAATCTTTGATGGCGTTATCGAGACGAACGTCAGCCTCTTCCTTCGTCATCCCGGAAACATCGACGCCTGCGACTGTTGTTTCTGTATATGTAGTACTTGACTCGGCGGACGCATCTAAGTAATTGACGAGTCCGATTGTCGGCAACGTCACGAGTGCGACGAGTCCGATCAGAATGAAAAGATGCATCCCATACCGCTTCATTTAAAAATCCCCCTATGTCTTATATGTCCACTATTCTTTGTATCCGTTCAGTGTGTAACTTTAGTATAATATGTATTGTACAAAAAATAACAATTTATTCATTATTCCATACGTTATTTACCGATTGTTTTACTTTTTTTGAATAGGAGGTCAACGTTTTGTCGCATAACGAAAAAGGTTTTACGCTCGTCGAAGTACTCGTCTCCATCGTCGTTCTCTCGATTGTCTCATTTTCTCTACTTACCATTTTCACTCAAAGTCTGAAGACGACCCACGACAGTCTCAATCAAACGATTGCCAACCAAGTGGCTCAAAACACCTTACATACGTTGAACCGCCGGGCCGCAACGATCGAGCAACCGCTCGAATTACGCCAATTGCTGAATCGGGACGGGATCAGTTCGACATGCGATTTTTGTGAAGACACACGGATTCATGGGGATACGTACGTCGCAGCGATTCAATCGTTGTCTACCGTACCCGGGCACACAATCGAGGTCGAAATCTCGGTGACGACCGACCGGCTTCAAACGCCTGTCACCTTGAAAGGAGTCATATCGAATGCGACATTACGCGAACCGTTCCCTGAGACGGCTGTACCGACAACTGACTGATCAAACAAAACGTGAAGACGGCTTCACGCTCGTTGAGTTACTCGTCACGGTCGTCGTCGCATCGATTTTAAGCGGGGTCATCATCACGGCCTTCATTACTGGAACGCTCGGCTTTCAGATGACGAACGAAACGAGTGAACTTCGGAGTGAGGCGGATTATTTGATCGCATCGGTCCTCTCTGATGTGAACCGGACCGAATTTGATGCGGTGACGGAAGTCGACGGGACATTCCAGTTTCATCGCTTGTCCGCACCTGGTATCTCCGATGCCGGAATGATTTACAGAGAGGCCGGATACGTCCCGAGCGAGTTGGTGCTGTCACCCGATTCCTTCACTCCGTCTAATCCCCAAATCATTGTGGAACGGATGACGATTGAATTGAAGGACCCTATCTTTGACCCAAGACGCCCGACATATATGACTGGAGGGTTGATTGAAATCGAGATGGACTTGAGTCAGACGAATGACCCAGATTCGGTGACCACGTTCGAAAGTTCAATCCCATTTTAAGAAAAGGAGGTATCTTGATGCGAAAACGTGAAGACGGTTACGTCCTCGTGCTTGTGCTCGTAACGATGGCAGCTCTAGCTGTTCTGTCACTCGCTGCCATGCAAGTCAACTTGGCGACAAACAAACTGACGGTCATCCGAACAGAAGACACACAATTGAATGAAGATGCGAAAAGTGCACTTCGACTCATCGCCGATGAGGTTCGGACCCAATTCCCGCTTCATGGCGATATGGAGGTCCCAGCTCATATGGAGTCCGAAACAGCTTTTAATAGCAAAGTGCAATCTCTCATTGTCGACGATGAACCATTCACCGCATTGACGACAGATAGTGAAGTTCGCTACTCGATCGAACTGAAGCGAGATGCAACCGATACTGCGATACAGACGGCACCGTTCACCACCATCTTGCAAGTGAACGTCACGGCGTCTCGACAAGTGAATCCGGAACAGCCTGAGCTTTCGGTCGAATATATACAAGACCTGTATTTGACGGCACTCCCGTCCTTCCTATACTACGTCCTCGGGTCTGACGAACAGTTAGACGTGAACGGTATGCCGACGATTCAAGGAAATATCTATTCAGGTGGTCCCCTCGCTTTCATGCGTCAAGCGAACTTTCAATTGGATGGTGTGGCGAAGCAGATTGAAAATGTCGATTCCAGTCGCCTTCATTTGAATGGCCGAATCGATTTAGTCGAATTGAGCGATTGCTTAAGTTGCCAGCAAGAGAACTACTTCACGGCAGGTACGGAACAAGCTGGCGAAAAGGCGGACGCCGGGGTGTCCCCGAGTCGCTTCTCTCCATTCCAATACGACTACTCGATCATCGAATTTTTAAATCGACGACTCGACACACCGCTCGCTTATACCAACAATGTCGACTCAAAAATCTTTGGAGAAGGTCTGATTCGCTCGACCGATCAAGTATTCGAACTCGAAAGGGTTTTATCGGAAGATGGGACATCGATTATCGAACGACCGACTTCATACTTACGGGCGGATGCTTATAACGCACTCACCGACTCGACCATCGTGACATTACCGGATGCCATTTCGGATCGTGCCATGTATGTCACGGAATCCATCACCGATTCGAATGCCCCGCTCCTTTTCGACGGGGACGTCGTCATTGAATCACTCGAGAAGCTGATGATTGCACGGCCCCTGATCGTACGTGGTGACTTGACCATTAAAGGGAACGTTTCCTTCAGTTCGACGGTCTACACGCTCGGCGATACGTTCATCGACCGTGCCAATATTCTTCCGATTGATGCAGACAAAGGGAACTCGCTCATTCTCTTATCTAAAGGGAAAATCCTGTTGAACCGAATCAACGAGTTTGACGACACACCGACGACGCTCCAGGCATTCATGTATAGTGACTCGAACGAACCGACCTATGTGTATGCGGTCGGTTCCATTCTCGAAGTCAACGGTGGTCTCTACAGCAAAGGACCACTTGAAGTGAACGTCTTCAGAGGGGAATTTACTGGGGGCAACGGCGTAAGCCCAGCTGAGAACTTCGATCGTCAAGTTCCGGCTCACAAGGCCGAAAAGTCTCGATTGAAGCTGACCTATAACGATTCCGTGTTTAATCAACTCGAAACATTACCGATCACGAATCAGCTGCAATTCTTCGTCAGTCACCCCGTTCAATTGAAATGAATTCAAAAAATCGGCTTCCTCTCTGGTTGAGAAGAAGCCGATTTTTTTAGTTCCTCATCTTTAGAATGAGGTCCGAGTTGTAGTCTTTGGCCGTCTGTTCCATTTTCTTCGTCCATTGCGCGCCGTTGTCGAGAAGCAGCTGCGTCAACTCGACCTGATTATGACGGACCGGCTGCAATAACACCGATTCGGTATCTTGAATCGTATAGCCTTGCCCGAGGAGTTTTTTGACCGCATCGAGGTTCAACGAGTCGACCGCAATCCCAAGAAGTCGTTCGTCTTCAACGTAACGCATCGCCAGCTTCCATTGATCCGGACTGCCGTTCGCACTGAACAATGGTGTGATGACGGGCATCCCTTCCACTTCTTCGAATGGGTCAAGTCCTTGCTCAAAGTATGCTTCAATTACGTCTAGGGGTGCAATCGTCACTGCTGTGGCGAATTGCTCAGCTGTCGGGACAACTTTTTGATTTTCTAAAACAAGTCGGACGGCCTCCCATTCCTCTCTTGCCTGTAAATCTGTCAATTCTTCCTCTGTCACCGAAGAGCGTTGACTCACTTCTTTTACTAAATTCTCACCGGATAACTGCGAGATCTCGGATTGAGATTGACTCCAGTACAGGAGCCATCCCAATCCGATGAGGAGAATCAATCCGGTGATGCCAATCATCATTCGCTTGCGATTCATCATTCGCCAACTTTCTGCCATTCACTTAATAACGGTCATCATCCTGTCCTGAGGCATTCGTTTGGATGATACGTACATAAAACGTGTCCTTCACGGCTTCAAACGGTTTTCCAGCCGGAAGCGTCGTGTAGACTTCCACTTTCCCCACACCCGGTTTCACTGGAATCAACTCTTTTCCTGATCCACTCACTTGAACATATTCTTCGCCGGATACAATCTCCATGAGATAGTCACGCCAAGTCGAAGTCGTAGGCCAGTACTCAAGGAGCGGTGGTCGTGGTGCCGTCCCTTCCCCAATATTGATCGTCATGTCTTTTGACATCAATTGGTTCGGGTATTCGTTGACGCGGACAACCGATGTGTTGGAACGAATGCTTCGTAACGCATTGTCATCGAATGTCGTCTGAATCGGAATGTCTGTCACGACACCATTATTTCCGTAGCCATGGTTGGCACGTAATTCATATCCTGTCGCACTTTGTGTCACCGTCAGAGCGGTTGGGATGGACCCGATTCGTTCAAACGGAATGGATACGGTTGGTGTTGAGGTCACTAGAATCGAGGCGACTTCATTCACGCGTTTTTCTTCATTTAAACTATCCCATACCCAAAGGTCGAGTTGGCTCGGCGTTTGACTCAAGGATGGCGCCTTGACTTGGATGGTAAAGACGGTGCTCGGTGTAGCGATATTCAATCCACCGAAGAGGTCACCGACATCCACAGTCGCCTTAAATTGAGTCGTACCCGGTTTCAGTCCGATGATGTTCAAGTTATTTCCAACTTGTTCAAACTTCACACTATCCCCCGATTCGACGACATAGCGAACCGACTTGTATTGGGCCGTTTCGGGCATAACTTTTGGTGTGACGGTAGTCTTTTGACCGACATATAGCTCTGTCGACGGGATAGTGAGTTGCTCAGGCGGACTGATGACATTGACTTTCGACTCTGCTACGACAAGGGGTTTCTTATCGCCCGGATCGATTGTCAAGCGCAGTTTCGCAGTTCCTGTTTTCAAACCGGTCACAATCGCATTATTTCCTTGGGTGACGAGTCTCGCGACACCGTTCGCATCAATGATTTCCCACTTCAAGCTACTCCACTTCGGGTTCGTAAAGGTGTTGCCTTTCGCATCCGTGATGGTCGGACTCACAATCTGCTGTGCCCCGATTTGTAAGGTGACGTCAGGAATTTTCGCTTCGTACGCGTACGGCGCCCCGATATTGATCAGCAAGTCTGGGAATGAGGATTGAACCGTCAGTTCTTTATCCCATTCATTGTGCTTATCTAAAATGTGATCTTGCTTCTTCGAATACTCAATCAACGTCGTTAATTGGTTATCCGCTTTTTTCAATTGGATGAGTGAAGCAGAAGGCTCGATGGCTCGAACGACTACTTCAAACTTCACGGTTCGATTTCCACTATCGTTCGGAAGGAAAACGTTCGTGTTCCCGTTTCGTTCATAGTACAAGTCTGGTTTCAGCTGTAACTGGATTTCATTCGGGTTCGTGACAGGATATTCGTTTCCGTTCGCATCACGAATCGCCACCACTTCGAGTTGGCTTGGTAGTTTTTCTGTAAAGGTCGTTAAATCAACTCGTATAAACTTATCGCCCAACTGATTCGGTAATCGGTCGAAACGTTCCGGATATTGAACCTGATATTGAATTGTACCCGTTTCATACAAGTTGATGGTTGAGGGATTTATCGAACGAGACACTTGAATCAAGTCGGAAACATTCTCCGCACGCTTGACGTTGATAGTGAACGTGTCGATTACCTTCGCATTCCGTTGATCGGACGTCTCGATCTTCACTTCAATCGGTCGGTCTGCGACAACATCCGCTGCCGGAATCGCAAACTCTTTGACTTCATAGTTACGTAAGTTTTCGAATGCGACCTGTTTCCCGTTATACGTGATTGTCGAGTTGAGGAACAAGTCTTGGAAGTCATAATCGCTCGGTCGCCACATCAATTTAACGTCTTGTCCAGCAGTCACTTCAACAGTCCCGGCTTTTAAATCAGCAGAGGTATAGGACTGGTTTGAATCACTGACGGACTCAATCACGTTGTAAGGTTTGTGATTCGCCCCGATAAAGGCGCGATACATCGTATTGATGAAGATTTTTTTCTCATCTTCTACTGAGAACTTGTTCGTGTGCCCTGCACCGGAGTAGGTGAAGTTGTTTTTTGTATACGTATAGTAGTGGTTGCTTGCATCTCCATATACACGATTTCCACCAGTTGAATACAGGTTGTACCAAGGTGTCACATCCGGGTCGTTCAAATCGAGTGTGAAATATTGGTTATGGGTATTTGAGATATTTTTTACCGCATCATCCAGACGATACGGATAAGATGTGAAAATCCCATCCTGTACCTTGACTGCCTTATTGGTTGTTTCAGGAGCACCAAATCCCATGTTCGTGTACATTTTTTGCCCTGAGATATTCAGTGAAGGGTTGGCATTCACGAATTGACGTTCCCACTCGGACGTAGGTGAGGATGAACTATTCGTACGGAAAATCGTATCGTGCGTCAACATGACGCCTTGTCCTGTTTCACTGAAACGTTTGACTTTCGCAGTGGCTGCGGCATTCATACTTCCATAAACGTTGTACGAATCTTGGAACCCAAAAATTAGCATATCGTAGTCGTTTTTGAGTAATGCCTGGTCATAAGTCCCACCCTCAAACTGACTCGTTGTACCGTTCGTTAAATTGAATTCATAATTCCCAGCCGGATCCACTAACAAGTTAGATAGATAGCTTGAAATTCTCCCGTTCGTGCCTGTTCCTGCAGTGAGTTGCAAAATGTTCGCTTTCACTTTTTCATCGAGGTAGAGAATACTCCCCTTACGGTAGTCTGCTCGCCCCGTCAATGAATCCTTCACGACGAGCATCCAGTTTTTCGGCCCGCTAAACGTCGGACGCGATAACGTAAAATTCAACGTTCCCGATACTTTTGCCTGTTGCTCAATGACTTTTTCATCCGCATCAAATCGATCATTATGGTCGTAATCGATATACAATTCTACGAATGCCGAAGAAGTTGGTAGTTGCGATAACGTATAGGCAAAGTTGATTGGATGACGGATACCATCATTCACTTGAATCGTCTGATTGCTAATGGACTGATTGTTATACGTCACTTCAGTTGATTGGAATCTAGGACGAGAAATAGTGAGTTGATTCAACTGCTGCGCCATCTCACGATCGACATTCTGTTGATCATTTCGATTAAAGATTTTCACGTTTTTATAATCATGTTGATAGGATGCCAAACGCTTCAACTGTGCATCACCATTTGCAGCATCCTCATGCATAAAAAGGGGCAAGCCGATACGGATAACCGTATTGAAAAGCTCCGTCGCCTTCAGTTCGGTCAAATCGTTCAATTGATTTGTCGTGTCATGATTTTTCGAGTTGACGATAAGCGTCCCATTTTTATATTTCTCGGTTAACGGACTACTCCCAATCATGACCGCATCGAATGCACCCGTCATCGGAAAACGGGATGCATTAAATTGTTTAATTGTCATGAACTGCGCATTCACTTTCGTAGCACTTAAATTCAGTGAATCACGATACGTTTTCACGGCGTTATTGTATTCAGTCACTGAAAGTACTTTCGAAGAAGTGAATGCATCACGAAGAATCAATACGTTTAGTATGGGTTGATTGGTCTCCGCAACTGCTCTCTGTGGAATAATGGATATGATTAATACGAGAACTGCTATGTATTGCATGAGTTTACGCAATGTATAGTCCTCCCTATTTTTAGTCTTCACTACTAATTATCCCACCTACTTGAAAAAATATACATCTATTTCTTTGACATCAGGTAAGTGTTTTAACTTAGAAAACGTCTTACTTCGCTAATGAAATACAGAGAACCGGTCACAATCAACGTCTCGCTCGCCGGTGCTGCCATCCAATCGTTTAGCCACTCTTTCCATTCAACGAAGCGTGCTCCATCTTTTACAAGCTGCTCTCTCGTTCTCGCACGTGGAAAATCAAACGTCGTCTCATACACGTCGCCAATCCCTTGAAGCGCGTGAATCATCGCGTCACGGTCCTTGTCCGCCAAAATCGCCGTCAGGACTGTCACATCTGTCTCTTGTTTAGCTTGCACAACCAATGCCTCGATGCCTTCCTGGTTATGTGCCCCATCCAAGATCACTCGTGGTCGTTTGGAGACGAGTTCATATCGCCCCGGATGTTGTGCCCGCTCAAGTCCCGACCGAATCGCCTCTTCCTTCCAACCGAGATGACGCGCTACGGCGACGGCACATGCCCCGTTATAAGCTTGATGATGACCCGTCAACCCGAGCACGACAGGTGGCATACCCTCATATGTAACGACAGTCCCAGCCCCGTCCTCGATTTCTGTCACAAGTGTTCGTACATCATGAATCGATGCGCCTACGTCTTCTCCTTTTTGAAGCAACAGTTCAATCAACTTTTCTTCACCGACACTATGAAACATCGGCACATCGGGCTTCATGATGCCGAATTTTTCAAGCGCAATCTCTTCCAGCGTGTCGCCAAGAATTCCTTGATGGTCATGTCCAATCGACGTCACGATGGTCGCGATTGGATGTGTCAACACGTTCGTCGAGTCCAGTCGTCCCCCGAGACCGACTTCCCAAATGATCACATCAGGACGTGTGTCATCAAAATAGCACCAGGCCATCATCGTCAAGAGCTCAAATTCCGTCAATGTCTCCGGTGCCGTGTCCGCACACGCTTTGACACGATTCGCCACGTCGACGAGCGCGTCTTCTTGAATCGGTTCCCCGTTCAACATGATTCGTTCCTCGAACTGAATGATATAAGGCGACGTGAACGTTCCGACGGATAATCCATTCTCCATCGCCATCGCCCGTAAAAATGCAACGGTCGACCCTTTTCCGTTTGTCCCTGCCACATGAATGGATGGACGTTCTTCTAATCCTAACTGCTCAATCATCCAGTTCATCCGCTCAAGACCCGGTTTGATCCCGAAGCGAAGCTGTCCACTCAACCAATCGAATACATCTTGTCTCGTCTTCATCTTCCACACTCCTACTGTTTACACTTCTGTTTCATCTTATCAAAATTCACGACAGCCGTTATGGAAAACAGTCTGTGCTATACTCGAAGCGAAGAAGGAGGCATGCGCCATGACAACTGACTGGAACTTCGAGGCGACGTACCTCGAACTACGTGACATCTTTTACGACCGTGGACCCATCCATCCGGTCGACAATCCGACACTCGTCTTGTTTAACGACACATTTGCCGCTTCGCTCGGGCTTGATATACAAACACTCAAACAAGACATCGATTTACTTGCCGGCAATCGTCAAACCGAGACGTCGTTCTCTCAAGCCTACGCCGGACATCAATTCGGCAACTTGACGATGCTCGGGGACGGACGGGCCCTCATGCTCGGGGAACACGTGACCCCGAACGGGAAACGTGTCGATGTACAGCTCAAAGGTTCCGGACCGACGGAGTACTCTAGAGGTGGCGACGGACGAGCCGCCCTCGGGCCGATGGTACGGGAATTTATCATCAGTGAGGCGATGCATGCTCTCGGCATCCCGACGAACCGTGCACTCGCTGTCATTCAGACTGGAGAAGCCATCATGCGTCAAGGTCCAAAGCACGGAGCTATCCTGACCCGGGTCGCCTCGAGTCACTTGCGTGTCGGGACGTTCCAATTCGCGGCAGGTGCCGGCTCCATCGATGACGTCATCGCGCTCGCGGAGTTTGCAATCAAACGTCACGACCCTGACTTGATTGATGCACCCGATTGCTACGAACAGTTTCTCGGACGCGTCGTCGAAAGACAGGCGAGACTTATCGCTAACTGGCAACTCGTCGGGTTCATTCACGGCGTGATGAATACGGACAATATGTTCATCAGTGGAGAAGGTCTCGATTACGGACCGTGTGCGTTCATGGATACGTACCATCCGGAGACGGTCTTCAGCTCGATCGACCGGGAAGGACGATACGCCTATGGAAATCAACCGTACATCGGGTCTTGGAACCTTGCCCGACTCGCAGAGACATTGCTGCCGCTCCTTGGGGAAACGAAAGAAGAAGCAGTCGATGTAGCAAACAAACAGCTCACCCGCTATACGGAGT
Source organism: Exiguobacterium sp. s129 (assembly GCF_018617585.1). GTDB lineage: Bacteria > Bacillota > Bacilli > Exiguobacteriales > Exiguobacteriaceae > Exiguobacterium > Exiguobacterium aestuarii_A. The sequence goes on along the minus strand of NZ_JACSKL010000004.1, from coordinate 69,515 downwards.
TGTATAAAGAAGCCTACTTTACCGGACTCGCGCATAAGATCGGCATATACGTCCGAAAAGACGGTGACGATGCACTCACGGATGAATTGCTCCGCTTGATGATGGAGACAGAGGCAGATTATACGAATACGTTCCGCTCGTTGACGCTCGGTGAAATCGATTCGCTTTCATTCGCAACTCGGGAAGATGGGAAGGCGTGGCTTGACGCTTGGCAAAAACGCCTAAGCGAACAAGGTCTATCAGACGAGGACGTAAGTCGAATCATGCGCCAATACAACCCGGCCGTCATTCCTCGAAATCATCATGTCGAAAAAGCGATTCAAGCAGCAGAACGAGGCGATTTCGGTCCGACCGAGGCGCTACTCACGATTTTGCGTGACCCTTATAACTACGACCAACCGTCTGAATACGTATCAGCAGGTCCACCGTGGACGTATCCGTACCAGACGTTTTGTGGCACATGAACCATTTCGCATTTGCGAGATGGTTTTTTTTGAATCATTTTTCAATCTTCAAACGTAAGATAAGGTATTACAAAATGGAGGTACCTATAAATGCGCTTACTCACCTCACTCGTCTCATTAGGATTTGCCTGTTTACTCGCACTCGAACTTTGGCAAGCCCCATACTTAAGCAATATCGTTTGGGCGATGCCCGTCTTTTTCTTGAGCGTGTCGTTCGTCCAGTACATGAAACATCTGAATGAGTCGGAATGGAGTGACACAAAATGAAAAAACTGATTCCATTGATGACCCTCATCACCACTTCAGCATCATATGTAGTGTATAGTCTATATTTAACTTTAGTCGGTCAACCGATTCAGCCACAGTTGACCGGTGTGGCAATCGGTCTTCTTTTCACGTCTTCATACTACATCACAACAGGCCGTGTGCCGTTTTGGAGTGAAGAGGAAGAGGCATGAAACGCATCTATATCGCTCTCTTGGTTATTGGTGCGACTCTATATTCCACGTATATCGTCCACCTGTTTCGAATCGGTTTCACCACCCCACTGTATACTCAACTCCCGATGCTATTGGGGATTGGAGTCATCGTCTGGTGGCTCGTACAAACAAGACCCGAACGTCGCTCTTGACGCTCGGGCCTTGATATTATTCTGAATCACGAAAAGGAAACGATCCTGATGAAGGTTCCGGTAGAGAATCAGCTAGCTTCAACAACTCCTCTTCCGAGATATTTCCCGTTACGATGATCAGCTTACCTTGAGATAAGTAATATAAGCCGTTCCCGTATGCTTGCTCCAGTAAGTATGGTTTTGGCTGATCCGACATCTCCCCTTCGATTTCAGTGAAATCGTCCGTCTCAATGATACTGATGAGGTGTGTCTCATCGTATAACGTCCAAAGCTTTACCGGCCAATCGTTAACTGAATAGTCAGAGCTGATGACTTCCATCTCTTTGACTGGAAGATTTAATCCCTGAGTAGACGCACTGGACGTATCGGGTACCCCGAAGCGTTGCATCCCGCGTTGCGCCCATCCCTTCTTTTCATCATGAATGAATACGCCAAACGGGTTCGCACGGTCAGGGACGGTCATCGCAACTAAACCGATTCCTCCGACCATCGTCTCCGTTAAAATGTGATCCTTCGACAACTGTTTTGTTGAGCCATCTTCATATTGAAGGGTGATTTGTGCCACGACCGCGTCCGAGACCTTTTCTGTCCCTGGTGGTACTTCGGCAATCATCGTCCCTGTCACTTCTGCGTTGGGAAATTGTGATTCATCGATTCCTTCCACTTGCTCTACTTTTTCCACCTCAACCGTCTCCACAGACTTCGTCTCTTTTGGTGCCATACACCCCGCTAGTCCCAACACAAGAACACAGATTACCCCGATTCGTTTCATTTCATATCCCCTCTACAATGATTCCTAATGTTTACTTTCTCCAAAGCATCGATCCAAAATCTCTTTTGTACATGAAGAATCTTTATTCTGCATCATCAAAAGGAAACGACACAGATGAAGGTTCCGGTAAAGAATCAGCTAGTGTCAACAGTTCTTCTTCCAAGATGTTTCCCGTCACGAGAATTAGTTTGTCTTGACTGATGAAGTAGATTCCATTGCCGCTCGGCTGATTCAATCGATCATACTCCACTCCATCCGCCTGACGATTGATTCGCTCACCGTCGCCTACACTGAATGCATCAGTCATCAAAATGGTGACCAGTTGCGACTCATCATAGAACGACCACAGTTTTACCGGTCGTTCTACGTCATCGATTTCACTATCAATCGTATACATCAAATCTTGAGGAAGCACCAAACCGTGGCTTCTTTTTTCGGAAGCATCAGTGATTCCAAAATGCTTCATCCCATGCATGACCCATTCCCCGTCCCGTGAATAGTGATAGACGCCGAAAGAAGGCGTTTGGTTTGGATGAGCCATCGCAATCAATCCAATGTCTCCAACTGTCGCCTCATAGATGACATCCTTTGTGGAAAGGTGATCTTCCGATCCATCTTTATATTGAAGCGTGATTTGATGAACTACCGCATCTGCCAACGATTCGGTCCCTTTTGGTACGTCTTCAATGAGCGTGCCCACCCATTCACTCGTGGGTGCTTGGGACCCTTCACTCGTTTCAATTTTCTCTATATCTGTTTCGACCGACTTCGCCTTTTCCGGGGTCGAACACCCGGTCAAACATAATAATAGAACACCTAATACCCCGATTCGTCTCATCTTGTATCCCCTTTTCTACATCTATCTCTCCAAATTCTACCAAAACACAAAAAAACCTTCTTCAGAGAATTAATCTCCAAAGAAGGTCCATGTCTTACTTACGCAACTCTTCCAAGCGGGCGCGGACTGCGTCACGCTTGTCGAGGTAGTCTTTTTCTTTTGCTTTTTCTTCGTCGATGACGTGAGCCGGTGCCTTGGCGATGAAGCCTTGGTTTCCGAGTTTCTTCTGTACGCGCTCGACTTCTTTCTCATACTTCGCCACTTCTTTTTCAAGACGAGCGATTTCTTCTTCGAAGTTGATGAGGTCTGCGAGCGGGATGAAGAGCTCCGCTCCTGTCATGATCGCTGACATCGACTTATCCGGAGCCGTGAGGCCACGTCCGATTTCGAGCTCTGTCGCGTTCGTGAACTTGCCGATCGTCATTTCGTTCGCGCTCAAGTAACCTTGTGTCGCATCGTCGCTCGTCGAGATGAAGAGCTGGATTGGTTTTGACATCGGTGCATTCACTTCGGCACGGATGTTACGAACCGAGCGGATGACGTTCATCACAGCTTCAAATGCCGGAACCGAATCTGCGAAGTGAAGGTCGTCACGACGCGTCGGATAGCTTGCACGAACGATTGAATCGCCTTCGTGTGGCAAGTGCTGCCAGATTTCTTCTGTGAGGAACGGCATGAACGGATGCATGAGACGCATGATTGAATCGAGTGTATGCGCGAGGACCGAACGTGTCGTGTGCTTCGCTGCTTCGTCCTCACCGTAGAGCGTGAGTTTCGCCATCTCGATGTACCAGTTACAGAACTCTTCCCAGATGAAGTTGTACAAATAACGACCTGCTTCACCGAACTCGTACTTGTCGACGAGGCGTGTCACTTGGTCGATTGTATCGTTCAAGCGTGTCAAGATCCACTTGTCCGCAAGAGTCTTCTCGCCCGTGAGGTCGATCTCTTCCACTTTGAGTCCATCCATGTTCATGAGAGCGAAACGGCTCGCGTTCCAAATCTTGTTCGAGAAGTTCCATGTCGACTCGATCTTTTCCCAATAGAAACGAAGGTCGTTCCCTGGTGTCGAACCTGTGAGGAGGAACCAACGGAGTGAATCCGCTCCGTACTGGTCGATGACTTCCATCGGGTCAACGCCGTTACCGAGTGATTTCGACATCTTGCGCCCTTCCGAGTCACGGATGAGACCGTGGATGAGGACATCGTTGAACGGTTGTTTCCCTGTGAACTCGAGTGATTGGAAGATCATGCGTGATACCCAGAAGAAGATGATATCGTATCCCGTAACGAGCGCGCTCGTCGGGAAGTAACGGTTAAAGTCCGGTGCGTCCGTATCCGGCCAGCCCATCGTTGAGAACGGCCAAAGCGCTGACGAGAACCATGTGTCGAGGACGTCCTCGTCTTGTGTCCAGTTCTCACTGTCCGCCGGTGCTTCTTTTCCTACATACACTTCGCCTGTCTCGTTATGATACCAAGCCGGGATGCGGTGACCCCACCAAAGTTGACGGCTGATACACCAGTCGCGGATGTTCTCCATCCAACGGAGGTATGTTCCTTCGAAGCGTTCTGGGACGAAGTTGACTTTCGTGTCGTCGTTTCCTTGTGCTTCGAGTGCCGCTTTCGAGAGTGGCTCCATATCAACGAACCATTGTTTCGAAAGGTATGGCTCGATGACTGCGCCTGAACGCTCTGAGTGACCGACCGAGTGCGTGTGCGGCTCAATCTTCACGAGTGTGCCGTCCGCCTCTAAGTCTTTGACGAGTTGTTTGCGGCATTCGAAGCGATCAAGCCCTTCGTATTTGCCAGCGTTCTCATTCATCTTCCCGCCTTCGTCCATCACGAGGATGCGTGGAAGTTCGTGACGGTTTCCGATTTCAAAGTCGTTCGGGTCGTGGGCTGGCGTGATTTTCACGCAACCTGTACCGAACTCCATGTCAACGTAGTCGTCCGCAACAATCGGAATCTCACGGTTCATGACCGGAAGCATGATCGTCTTACCGATGAGGTGTGTGTAACGCTCATCTTTCGGGTTGACAGCAACCGCCGTATCCCCGAGCATCGTCTCAGGACGTGTCGTCGCGATTTCGATGTGACCTGAGCCGTCAGCGAGTGGATACTTCATGTGATAGAACGCACCCTCGACTTCTTGGTAAATAACCTCGATATCCGAAACGGCTGTCTTTTGAGCCGGGTCCCAGTTGACGATATATTCGCCACGGTAGATCAAACCTTTTTCATACAAGCGAACGAATACTTCTTGAACGGCTTTTGAGAGCCCTTCATCGAGTGTGAAGCGTTCACGTGAATAGTCGAGGCCGAGACCGAGTTTAGACCATTGGTCGCGAATCGTCTTCGCGTACTCGTCTTTCCATTCCCACGTCTTCTCGAGGAATTTCTCACGTCCAAGGTCGTAACGCATGACACCTTCTTCACGAAGCTTTTGTTCAACTTTCGCCTGCGTCGCGATGCCGGCGTGATCCATCCCTGGGAGCCAGAGCACGTCATAACCTTGCATGCGCTTGAGGCGCGTCAACAAATCTTGGAGCGTCGTGTCCCAAGCGTGACCGAGGTGAAGTTTCCCCGTAACGTTCGGTGGCGGGATGACGATTGTGTACGGTTGTTTCGAATCGTCCTCATCTGCTTTAAATACATCGTTCTCTAACCAGTAGTCGTACCATTTTGACTCCGTCGCACTTGGGTCGTACTTCGTCGGCATGGTGATTTCGTTTGTCTCATGGGCCATGTGTGGCGCCTCCTCTATATCTTAATGAACACAAAAACGGCTTCTCTCGTCCTATACGCTAAGGACGAAAGAAGCCGTGATCTTCCGCGGTACCACCTTAGTTCGCCAACAAGTGGCGCACTCAAAATCGAATAACGGTCGATGGACCGAACTTTCTTACTCCATTCAGAAAGTCAGCTCCGAGGCGACTTCCGCGTCCATCCCTCGCAACCTTTCACCAAGCGGTCGCGTCTCTAAAAAGGAATGGATGATGCGTACTACTCCTCATCAAAGCAATTCATCATATCTGTTAAATAATTGTAGCGACAGAAACGTCAGCAGTCAAGATTAGAGTGAAAACTCTTCTTGAAGCTCTTTAAACGTCGCTTCGACCGCTGCAATCGTCTTCTCGATATCCTCATCCGTATGTGCCGTCGATAGGAACAATCCTTCGAACTGTGACGGTGGCAAGAATACGCCGCGCGCTGCCATCTTCTGATAGTACGAACGGAACATCTCGAGGTTCGCCGATTTCGCTTTTTCGAAGTTCGTCACTTTCTCATTCGTGAAGAAGAAGCCAAACATCGAGCCGGCACGGTTCGTGTCGTGCGGGATGTTGTATTTCTCACCAGCTTGCGTGAAACCTTCCGCGAGACGGTCTGCTTTACGCTCGAACTCCGCATAGTGCTCCGGTTTGAGTTGCGAGAGTGTCGTGTAACCAGCAATCATCGCGAGTGGGTTACCCGAGAGCGTACCCGCTTGATAGATCGGACCTTGCGGTGCGATCTGTTCCATGATTTCACGTTTTCCACCGTAAGCGCCGACCGGAAGTCCACCGCCGATAACCTTACCGAGACACGTGAGGTCCGGTGTGACACCGAAGTATCCTTGTGCACAGTTGTACCCGACACGGAAGCCCGTCATGACCTCATCAAAGATGAGAAGCGCGCCGTTTTGTTCCGTGATTTCACGGAGTCCTTTGAGGAACCCTGGTTGTGGTGGCACGAAGCCCATGTTTCCAGCAGCCGGTTCGACGATGACACCAGCGAGGTCGTCACCGTATTTCTCAAACGCGACGCGGACTGCGTCCAAGTCGTTGTAAGGAACGGTGAGCGTGTGGCTCGCGAGCTCTTTCGGTACACCTGGTGAGTCCGGGAGACCGAGTGTTGCGACACCAGAACCGGCTTTAATGAGAAGCGAGTCGCCGTGTCCGTGGTAGCATCCTTCGAACTTCAAGATCTTCGTCTTCCCTGTATAGCCGCGTGCGAGGCGAAGTGCCGCCATCGTCGCTTCCGTACCCGAGTTGACCATACGAACCATCTCGATTGATGGGACGCGGTCGATGACGAGTTCTGCCATCTTCGTCTCAAGCTCGGTCGGTGTCCCGAACGTCCAGCCTTTTTCAGCTTGTTCTTGAATCGCTTTCGTGACGACAGGATCACGGTGACCGAGGATGAGTGGTCCCCATGAGAGGACGTAATCGATATACTCATTGCCATCGATGTCATAGACGCGTGAACCTTCACCACGTTCGGCGAAGATCGGCGTCATACCGACCGATTTGTAGGCACGGACCGGACTGTTGACGCCGCCTGGCATGAGTGGGCGGGCTTGTTCGAACGCTTCTTGTGAGCGCGTTTGGTTGTAAGTCATGCGTAGTCTCCTTCCAAATAGCGACAGACGTCTTTTGCGAAATACGTGACGATGAGATCTGCACCGGCACGTTTGAATCCTACCATCGTCTCCATGACGATGCGTTCTTCATCGACCCAGTCGTTGAGTGATGCGGCTTTGATCATCGCGTACTCTCCGCTCACGTTATACGCCACGATTGGCATATCGAGTGAGTCACGCATATCACGGATGATGTCCATGAACGCGAGAGCCGGTTTGACAATCATAAAGTCGGCACCTTGTTCGACGTCAGATTGTGACTCGCGGAACGCCTCACGACGGTTCGCCGGGTCCATCTGATAACCTTTACGGTCGCCTTCACCAGGAGCCGATTGGGCAGCGTCACGGAACGGTCCGTAATACGCCGACGCATATTTTACGCCATAGCTCATGATTGGGATGTGGCTGAATCCGTTTTGGTCGAGACCTTCACGGATGGCTACGACGAATCCGTCCATCATCGAGCTCGGTGCGATGATATCGGCACCCGCTTGTGCTTGCGTGATAGCTGTCTGGACGTGAAGTGGAAGCGATGCGTCGTTATCGACGTCCCCGTCCTTCACAAGGCCACAGTGACCTGTCGACGTGTATTCACATAGGCACGTATCGGCGATGACCGTGAGCTGTGGCGCCCACTCTTTTACTTTACGGATCGCTTCTTGGACGATGCCGTGGTCGTGATACGCTTCACTGCCTTCCGGGTCTTTATGTTCTGGCACGCCGAACAAGAGCACGGATTGGAGACCAAGGTCGACGATTTCTTTGATCTCTTCTTCGAGTCGGTCAAGTGAATAATTAAAGACGCCAGGCATCGAGCTGACTTCACGTTTAATGTTAGTCCCTTCAATGATGAAGAGTGGGTAAATCAAATCTTCTTTCCGAACATGATTTTCACGTACGAGGGCACGCATCGACTTCGATGAGCGAAGACGACGGTGACGGTCAAACTGGTTCATGAAAAATCCTCCCCTACACACTGTATTAATGCATCCATAGTATAACATTCTGGCACTCGTACCGGTAATGTCGACACTTGTCGGACGGCACGTTCGGTCACTTCGCCGATGGCGTACCACGTCCCGGTGAAGCGGGACAAGTGCGGTGTGAGCGCCTCGACGGCCGACGGGCTCAAGACGAGCAGTGCCTTCACGGTTTCGAGTTGTTGCTGTTGCGCCGGTGTCAACGGCACTGGGATCGTCTCGTAGACGACCCAGTCCTGCACGTGAGAGAGCATCGTCATGTGCTTCCTGTTCGCCAAATTCCCACGCGCGAACAAGACGACCTCATCGGCGGAAACGACATCGCGTAACTGCTCAAAGAGTGCCTCACCCGTATACGTCTCCGGCATGAGCGAGACGGTAAACCCTTCCGCTTCAAGCGCCCGCTTCGTCTTCTCACCGACAGCAGCGACCTTGACGTCACGCGTCAGATTTCGAAGCGCGGGCACCGCGTTCTGGCTCGTGACGACGAGCCAGTCGAATCTCTCCACGGGTGGTGGGACGTGCGTCTCTCTCGTCTGAATGAGCGGGACATGATGAACGGAAAGACCGCTCGCCTCGAGCAGTGCCCGTTGCGAAGCGGTCATTCGTTTCGTTCCCGTGTACCAAACGTCACTCATTGACCGAGGCGAGGATTTCACGCCCGCCACGTCCAAGCAATTCTTCTGCAACGTCCATTCCGATTGCGACCCCGTCCGTTGACGTTTTCGTCACACGAAGCACTTCTTTCCCGTCCACTGACGCGATGAGGCCCGTGAGCGTCACTTCGTCACCGTCGACCGTTGCGTAACCGCCGACCGGGACGTGACAGCTACCTTCGATGGCTTTTAAGAAAGTCCGTTCCGCTGTCGCGGCTTTTGCCGTCACGTCATCGTGTAACAATTGAAGCACTGCCGTTACCTCTGCATCGTCTTTACGGCTCTCGATTGCGAGTACGCCTTGTCCGACAGCAGGTACCATGACGTCCGGGTCAAGTGCTTCGAAGTCGACACGGTCCGTCCACCCCATCCGTTCGAGCCCGGCTTTTGCGAGCAAAATGGCGTTGTAGTTCTCCGAATCCAACTTCTTCAGACGTGTGTCGATGTTTCCGCGAATCCATTGAATCTCAAGGTCGGGACGTGCCGCTAAGATTTGTGCACCGCGACGGAGTGAGCTTGTTCCGACGATCGAACCTTTCGGAAGCGTCTCGAACGTATAGCCATTCTCGCAGATGAGGACGTCACGCGCGTCGACACGTTTCGGCATACAGCTGATATAGAGTTCTTCCGGAAGTTCGGCTGGTACGTCTTTCATGCTGTGGACGGCGAAGTCGATATCCCCATCGAGCATCTGTTGTTGAATCTCTTTGACGAATAGACCTTTCCCGCCGACTTTTGACAATTGTACGTCGACGATTTGATCGCCTTTCGTCACGATTTCTTTAATCTCGAACTCATTTTGTGCTCCGGCTTGTTTCAATTGTTCGATGACCCATTTCGTTTGAGTCATGGCAAGTTGGGAACGGCGTGAGCCGACGATGATTTTTCGCATGTTGAGTCTCTCCTTCATAGAAAAAGGCGACACATGTCGCCTTTTATATCTTGTTAGCGCATCAATGCGCGAAGTGGTGCTTTGGCAGAAGTGGCATCTGTTTCTTCCACTTCGTCTACCGGCTGTTCTGGTAACTCGACATCGAGTCCGAACGTCTCGACAAACTGGGCAATTCGAACGTTTGCGTCCGGCTGTGCCGCTGCATCTTTAATGTAGTCAATCGGGTCACGAAGCATCTGGTTGATGATGGACTTCATGTGCTTCCCGATGACTTTCTTGTCGCGCGCCGACAAGTGATCGAGCTTACGCTCTAGACTCGTCATCGTGTCTTCTTGAATATCAAGGGCACGGGCGCGCAACTCGTTCATGATTGGTACGACACCGAGCGTGACGAGCCATGTTTGGAACTCTTGAATCGCTTCATCGATCTTCATCTCAATCTTCTCGGCCTCGAGGAGACGAGCTTCGAGATTCTTGTTGACGATTCCATTCAAATCATCGACATCGAACAAATGAACACCTGGAAGTGTCGCGACCGCTGGATCGATATCTCGCGGCACAGCAATGTCAATGAGAAGAAGTGGGCGTTCACGGCGCAACAATTGTGCCGCTGCCACATCGTCATATCCGATGACGGCGTCTTTCGCCCCGGTCGAACTGATCAAAATATCCGCATCGAGTAAGCCACATGCGATTTCACGAATCGAATGGGCACGACCTTTGAACTTATCTGCAACAGCTTTTGCCTTGCTCTCCGTCCGGTTGAAGACGGCAATCTGTTTAGCACCAGCCTCGAACAAGTTGAGTGTTGTCAGTTCACCCGTTTCACCGGCTCCGACGACGACGACTTGTTTGTCTTCGAGCTGTTGATACATCTCTTGCGCCAGCGTCACGGCAGCCGAACTGACCGATACAGACATTTCCCCAATTTGCGTGTCCGTATGGGCGCGCTTGGCGAGTGTGACCGCTTCTTTGAATAATTTGTTGAAGACCGTTCCTGTCGTTCCATGCTCTTGGGCACGGAAGAAACTCGTCTTCACCTGACCTAAAATTTGTGTTTCCCCGATGATCATTGAGTCGAGGCCCGATGTGACACGGAATAAGTGACGAATCGCCTCTTCCCCTTCTCGAATCGACAAGTATGGTGTGAACTGCTCCATCTCTAGGTTGAACCAGTTCGCCAAGAAACGTTTCGTGTAATAACGTCCAGTATGGAGTTGATCTGTCACGACGTACAGCTCCGTTCGGTTACACGTAGACAAAATAACCGACTCGAAAATGCTCTTCTCTTCGCGAAGTGCAATCATCGCATCCACGATTTCTTGCTCCCCAAACGAGAATTGCTCCCGAATCGCGACAGGGGCTGTCTTGTTATTTAGTCCAACGACGACAATATGCATGTATCTCTTCCCCTCATCTAAAATCCACCGACGGTTGTCTCTTCTTTTTTTCAATCTCTACCGTACATTATAACAGTTCTTATCTGGTAACTATAATCTTCTGTTTGATTTTCCTGAAATAAAATAAGAACTTTTTGTGACAAAAAGAAGTAGAAATGGCGAAACCCCATTTCTACCCTTCCTCTTATGAATCTGATGAGTTTAAATCCGTAATGATAGAACTTTCCGTCTCTTCTTTGTCTAAATATTGTTCGCGCTCCTTTAATTTATAGATACGAACGATATTCTGGACAACTGTTTTTGCGACCGCATACGTAGGTACTGCAATAAGCATCCCGATAATCCCAGCCAAATTTCCAGCCACGAGCAAGACGATAATGATCGTGAGTGGGTGGACTTTCAAAGATTTTCCTTGAATAAGTGGTGAAATGACGTTCGATTCAATCTGCTGGACGATAATCACCACGACGATGACCCAGATGACTTTAATCGGATCTTGAATGAACGCCACGATGACAGCTGGAATAGCACCTAAGAACGGTCCGACGTATGGAATGATATTCGTCACCATCATGAAAAGGGCAAGTAGAATGGCGTAGTCAATACCAACAATCAACAGCCCAATGAGAGATGTAATACCAATGAAAAACGCAACGAGCAATTGTGCGTTGACGTAGCTTCGCACCGTCTCGTGCATGTCGTGCAGAATGTGGCGCGTCTCTTTCTCATAGCTCGATGGAAGCAATTTGACGATGGCGTCCGGCAGACGTTTCCCATCAAGCAACATGTAGAGAAGCATAAACGGGATGACGACGATTGTGATGACCGCTGACGTCACGAATCCGACGACTTGACCGAATGACGACGCGATGTTTCCAAATAATTCTCCTAAGTAGGACGTAATATTTGTCGTCAAATTGCGGAAAATCTCGTCATTCTCAGCCATGAAGCGTGACAAAAATTCATTTTGCATCAATGTATCTCGGACGGCGAACGCCTGCTGTTGGAGCTCTTTTGCGATACTTGGCATCGCATTGATGAGCGACGTGACCTGTTCAGCAAGGACCGGTCCGAGAATACTGAAGACGATGGTAAAGATGAGCACGAGACCGATCAATGTCATCGCGACCGCAAGTGCCCGTTTCCCTTTCAACCGTTTTTCTAAAAAGTCGACGATGCCGACCAAGAAATAAAAGAAGAGCCCGGCCACAATGAGTGGGACCGTGACAAGTGCCAAAATAACTTGAATCGGTTCAAACACGAATGAGATCTCTGTTCCGACCCAAATGACTAAAAAGATGGTCAGCGTCCAAAAGAGGGCGCGGTACCATTTGTTTTCAAACATGCGCTGCATTTCTCCACCTCGTTTACGATTATGACTATGTACTAACTATGATTATACGATAATTACCCGATTGCGGGATGAGAAAAACAAAAAGGCGAAGGAATCCCTTCGCCCATACTTCATTCACCTTCCGTGATGAGTGCATAAATCGCTTTCCATGCGTCGTCTTTTCCTTCTGCTGTTTCGGCTGAGAAAGCGACGAAACGGTCAGATGGATCGAACTGAAGCTTACGTTTTACTGCTGCCTCGTGCTTTTGACGCTGGCTCTTCTTGATTTTATCGAGCTTCGTTGCTACGACGATGACAGGAATGTCATAGTGCTTCAAGAAGTTGTACATCGTCACATCGTCACCCGTCGGTTCATGACGGATATCGACGAGTAAGACGACGCCGCGAAGCGCCTCTTGGCTCGTCAAATATTGCTCCATCATGACGCCCCACTTCTCACGTTCCGTCTTCGATACTTTCGCATAACCGTATCCTGGAACGTCAACGAACATGATTTCATCATTGATGTTGAAGAAGTTGAGGGTCTGAGTCTTTCCTGGTTTTGAAGACGTACGTGCGAGCGCCTTCCGTTGGCAAATCTTATTGATGAACGACGACTTCCCGACGTTCGACCGTCCGGCAAGCGCCACTTCCGGCAACTCATGGACCGGATAATGGTCTGGCGCGACGGCACTCGTCACGAATTCTGCTTTGTTGATTTTCATTTAATTTCCTCCAAATGCTACATCTAGTACTTCATCGAGTGTCGTCACGGGAACGAACGTCAGTTTCTCACGCACCGTTTCTTGAATGTCATCGATGTCTCGCTCATTATCTTTCGGAATGACGATGGTCGTCAACCCGGCCCGATGAGCGGCGAGCGCTTTTTCTTTCAATCCACCAATCGGTAAGACGCGTCCACGAAGTGTGATTTCCCCCGTCATCCCGACATCGCGATGGACTTTTTTTCCGGTCAACGCAGAAATGAGTGCTGTCGCAATCGTGATCCCGGCCGACGGTCCGTCTTTCGGTACGGCACCTTCCGGAACGTGGATATGGATGTCTTGTCGCTCATAAAACGTCGGGTCAATCCCGAACCGCTCCGCATTCGCACGGACATAGCTATATGCCGTCTGTGCCGACTCCTGCATCACGTCACCGAGTTTACCCGTCAACTGAAGTTTGCCTTTCCCTGGTGCGAGCGCCACTTCGATTGTGAGCGTGTCTCCACCGAACGCCGTGTAAGCAAGACCTGTCACTGCACCGATTGAATCCTCGGTCTCCCCTTTTCCGTAACGATACTTCGGTTTTCCGAGATACGTGATGATGGCTTTCTTCGAAATCGTGACCCGTTTCTTCTCACCGATTGCGATTTGTTTCGCTGCTTTACGGCAGAGCGAACCGATGACGCGTTCTAAGTTTCGGACACCCGCTTCACGTGTGTAGCGGCGTACGACTTCATAGAGCGCATCTTCTTTGATCGTCAATTGGCTTTTCTTCAATCCGTGCTCTTTCAACTGTTTCGGCACTAAGTGACGCTTCGCGATTTCGACTTTTTCGAGCTCCGTATACCCACCGATTTGGATGAGTTCCATCCGGTCAAGGAGCGGTGCCGGAATTTGCGAGACGTCGTTCGCTGTCGCGATGAAGAGGACGTTCGATAAATCGAACGGTTCTTCGATGTAGTGGTCCGAGAACGATACGTTTTGCTCTGGGTCGAGTACTTCGAGCATCGCCGACGCTGGGTCTCCTCTGAAGTCAGAAGCCATCTTGTCGATTTCATCGAGTAAGAAGACGGGGTTCTTGCTTTCCGCTTGCTTCAACCCGCGGATGACACGTCCTGGCATCGCGCCGATATACGTGCGGCGGTGACCACGGATTTCTGCCTCATCGCGTACCCCACCAAGTGAGACACGAACGAAGTGACGTTCAAGCGCCGAGGCGATAGAACGGGCGAGCGACGTCTTCCCGACCCCTGGAGGTCCGGCGAGACAAAGGATTGGTCCACGAAGCGAGTTCGTCAACTGACGGACAGCCAAGTATTCAAGGATTCGGTCTTTTACTGACTCTAAACCGTAATGGTCATCGTCAAGGACGTCTGCTGCGTGTTTCACATCGAGCTTGTCTTCCGTCTCGATGCCCCATGGAAGGGATGCGACCCAGTCAAGGTAGTTACGGATGACCGCATACTCAGGAGACGTTTGTGGGACGACGTTCAATCGCTCTGCTTCACGCATGACGTTCTTCCGAGTCGTCTCTGGCAAGTCGAGCGCTTCTAACTTCTCGCGGAGGCGATTCGGCTCAGACTCTTGTGTCTGGTCACCGAGTTCTTGTTGAATCGTCTTCATCTGTTCCCGTAAGTAGTACTCGCGCTGTGACTGCTCAATCGACTTCTTCGTCCGTTCGCGCATCTCTTGCTCGAGTTCGATCACTTCCACCTCGTGTGCGATGATTTCAAGCAGTTCAAGCCCTCGTTTGACCGCATCTGCTTCTTCGAGCATCGCTTGGCGAAGTTCGACATCGACATCGAGTTTCGACGTGATATAGTCCGTGAGCGACTCAAGTCGCTCATACATCTCGAAACGACGACGTTCGTCCGGGGACATGCCTTTGATGTTGGCGACAAGTTTACCGAACTGCTCTTTCAACAGACGGACGAGTGCCGTACGCTCGACCTCTTCCCCTTCAGCAAGCTCGAGTGGTTCGACGTTGGCGAACCAGCCTTCATCCGTCGATTCGACCGAGTCGACGCGGACACGCTCTTTCCCAACGATGCGAACCCGAATCGTCTCGTTCGACAATTCGCTCATCTTGGCGATATGGACACGTGTTCCAATCGTGTACAAGTCTTCCGGTTCTGGTGACTCGTTCCCGGTCTCTTTTTGAGTGACGACAATTAAATCCGTTTCATGCTCCTTTGCAGCAAGGAGCGCCCGAAGTGATAACGGGCGTCCGACATCGATTGTCACACCGATGAGCGGATATACGACGACTCCTCGCAACGGAAGGATTGGTAATTTTTCCATCTACAACGCCTCCTGTGCAAAAAGGCCCAAAACTCGGAGTGTGCCGAGTGTTTGAGCCTTCTTCGTTAACAAATTATGCTGTCTCTTTGTTGTCCCCTGTCTGTTCGACAGTACCATCACGAAGGACGTATTTCGGACCGGCAAGACCCGTAATCGTTTCATCTGTGATGATGACTTTCTCGATATCGTCACGCGATGGGACGGTGAACATCACATCGAGCATCATTTCTTCGATAATCGAGCGGAGACCGCGCGCGCCAGTCTTACGTTTGATCGCAAGTTTGGCGATTTCGATCAATGCCTCGTCTGTGAACGTCAATTCGACATCGTCAAGCTCGAGCATTTTCTCGTACTGACGAACGAGGGCATTTTTCGGCTTCGTCAAGATTTCAACGAGTGCTTCCTCGTCGAGTGTCGTGAGCGTCGCCATGACTGGCAAACGACCGATGAACTCAGGAATCAAACCGAATTTTTGAAGGTCTTCAGGAAGTGCGCGGGCGAGCAAGTCTTCTTGCGTCAACTCGCGATTCTCTTGATCGTTTCCGAAACCGATGACTTTCTTCCCGATTCGGCGTTTGACGACCGATTCAATCCCGGCGAATGCTCCGCCGACGATGAAGAGAATGTTTGTCGTATCGATTTGGATGAATTCTTGATGCGGATGCTTACGTCCACCTTGTGGCGGTACGCTTGCTGTCGTGCCTTCAAGAATTTTAAGGAGTGCCTGCTGAACGCCTTCACCGGATACGTCGCGCGTAATCGATGGGTTTTCAGACTTACGAGCAATCTTATCGATCTCATCAATATAGATGATTCCTTTTTCAGCCTTCTCGACATCGTAGTCAGCTGATTGAATCAATTTGAGCAAGATATTTTCGACGTCTTCACCGACGTAACCTGCTTCCGTCAAGCTTGTCGCATCCGCGATTGCGAATGGGACGTTCAAGACGCGAGCCATCGTCTGGGCGAGAAGCGTCTTCCCGCTACCAGTTGGTCCGATCATGACGATGTTCGACTTCGCAAGTTCGACATCATCTGAACGGCCGCCGGCGTTGATGCGTTTATAGTGGTTATAGACAGCGACTGAAAGCGCACGTTTCGCGCGGTCTTGTCCAATGACATAATCGTCTAGAATGTTACGAATCTCTTGTGGTTTCGGAATGTCTTTGAATTCGACTTCTTCCTCTACACCGAGCTCTTCCTCAACGATTTCATTGCAAAGTTCGATACACTCATCGCAAATGTATACGCCTGGTCCGGCGACTAACTTACGAACTTGTTCTTGCGATTTTCCGCAAAACGAGCACTTGAGTTGCCCCTTTTCCTCGTTAAATTTGAACATTCGATACACCCCTTCTGTGGTGAAAATGGATGTAAGTGCGATAAATCGCGATTTGTATTTTCTGGTGCGATGCACCGTGAAAAGACATTTTACATCTCTGCGTTGAAATAATTGTAGCATGAACATATTGCGACTTCAAAGAATTACACATCCAAAGTGTTGTGACAGAAAAAAGGACGACCGCTAAGCAGTCGTCCCACTAAAAATCAACTTACTTCGCTTTACCGTTTTCAACGAGGATGTCGATCGCTTTACGGAATTTGAGGTCACCTTTAAGTGTCTCAAGACCGCCTTGTGGAGCGAGCATCGTACGGAGTTGGTCCGGTGCGATGTTGTAAAGTTTAGACATTTCTTCAAGCTCTTTCTCAGCATCTTCGTCAGATACTTCGATTGCTTCTTTGTCAGCGATCGCTTTCAAGACGAGACGAGCTTTAACGCGCTCTTCAGCTTGCTCTTTCATCTCTTCGCGCATTGCTTCTTCAGAAGTACCAGTGAGTTCGAAGTACATGTTAAGGTCGATTCCTTGTGAAGATACACGTGAACCGAACTCTTGTACCATGCGGTCTACTTCTTGGTCAACGAGAACTTGTGGTACGTCGATTGTCGCGTTAGCAGTTGCCTGCTCAACGAGCTGGTCGCGCATTGTACCTTCAGCTTCTTGTTTCTTACCAGCTTCTAAACGCTCACGGATGCTCGCTTTCAACTCGTCGAGTGTCGAAACAGACTCGTCGATGTCTTTTGCGAACTCGTCGTCGAGTTCAGGAACTTGTTTTGTTTTAACTTCGTGAAGTTTGACTTTGAATGTCGCTGGTTTACCCGCTAAGTTTTCAGCGTGGTACTCTTCAGGGAATGTTACTTCAACGTCTTTTTCTTCACCAGCAGTCATGCCGATCATTTGCTCTTCGAATCCTGGGATGAATTGACCAGAACCGATTTCGAGTGTGTAGTTCTCAGCTGTGCCGCCTTCGAACTGCTCACCGTCAGCGAAACCTGCGAAATCAAATACAGCTGTATCGCCGTTTTCGATTGCACCTTCTTTAACAGCGAGTTCTGCGCCTTGCTGTTGAAGTGCTTCAAGTTCTGCTGTTACTTCGTCTTCTGTTACTTCAGTTGAAACAGCTTCGTACTCGAGGCCTTTGTATTCGCCAAGCTCAGCTTCTGGCTCAACCACGAATGTCACTTTGAAAGCGACTGGTTTGCCTTTCTCGAGCGTGCCGTCTACATCGATGTTTTCGAGCGCGATTGGTTCGAAACCAGCTTCTTCAACCGCACCTTGGATTGTGTCGCGGTAGAGAATGTCGAGCGCATCTTGATAGAGTGCTTCTTCTCCATACATTTTGTTGAACATTGGGCGTGGCAATTTACCTTTACGGAAGCCAGGCACGTTCAAGTCTTTGACGACTGTTTTAAATGCGGCGTCAACTGCTTTATCAAAAGCTTCTGCAGGAGCTTCGTACGTGAGTACGCCTTGGCTACCTGATGTTTTTTCCCATTTTGCTGTCATGCTAAGTCCCTCCAACAATTCGTTTATACCGTACAAAAATGTACAACAATCCGTATTATAGCATAAATCCTCGGTATGCACACAAGGATTTAGTCTAATAACGCCTGTGTGAAGCGCAGATCCGCCTCTAAAATCGCAGCTGCCAAACCGTCGACTGCCTCGTCATGCAAAATCGCTTGTTTCGCCTGTACGAGCGCCTGTTCCACGTCCGCTTTTTCAGCCGGCACATACGGATAATGCGTATACATATAGTTCATCAACAACTGAGTCCCGATTTCATCGCCCTCTACTGATTTTTGAAGCGAGAGAACGGTCTTCTCCCACGTCTCGATGTGCGATGTTGCCTCCATTTGCGACATCTCGTTCGTCGAATCCCCATCCGACCACTTGATGACCGCAAGTTCGGCAAAAGCCTTCTCTAACACGATTAATTTGACGAGCTTCGGTCGCTTGGATACGAGTAGCTCATGCAGCACATTGTCGAGCACCGAATCGATATTGAAATGAACATGTTGCAACGCCTCGATTTGTTCCCCTGTACTGCCGCGCGTCAACGTCCGTTTCAATTTGGCGATTGCCGCCGGAAACTCCGTCATCTTCAACACTTGAAGCACTTGATGTGCCTGTGTGTTGACCGTATCTTTTTTGTCTTGCCATTCGAGGTACTGGTTGATCCAGTGCGCCGCTTCAAACGGCTGGTCCCGCATGATGTAATACTGCGCGATTTGTAATCCGCCCGAAGCCGGTTCTTCCGCTTCCGCCATCTGGATGGCGACGAGTTCCTGCAACTTCTCGAGCGTTTCCGGGTCGTCCGGTTTTTCCATCGCACATTGGAAGATTTCCATGAAAATAAACGGGTCACCCGGAATCGCCTGATACCAATCCCATAAAATCGGTTCGATCCGCTGTCGTTCCCCAGAAGCATCTGCTTCTTGAATCATCTTATGCAGACGCGACCAATTCCCGGGGAACGGATAGTCCTGGTCCTTTTCCTTCTCCATCTTCCCTCACCCTCTCTTCCATTCCCTTTCATCTTCCGTTAGGACGCGATTCCTTGTCAATCGATTTCCCGGAAAATGAAAAAAGAGACGTTCTCCGTAGAGAGCGTCTCTATTTTAATGGAAGCGTCCCAAGAGGGATTCGAACCCCCGACCGACGGCTTAGCTTACCACCATGACTTTCGTCACCAACATCGTGTTGTTTGTAGTCTGGACTATATCTTCACCGTTTCAGGTGCGACACGTGTAGTCTCTACGGAACCTCACGAGCACGATGCTCCTCCATTGATTCTACCTCTATTTCCATAGACATTCGAATCAACTCGACCCGACCAGGCGGGAATGAGTTTCCTCGGTATTACCATCAGCATCATCTGTTAAGGCTTCACCGATATAGTGTCGTCCACTTTATAGGTTTCTGTTTCCCTATAAAGGCTCCTATTTGTCTTGAAGGCCGTTGCTCTATCCTGCTGAGCTATTGGGACATTGACATGAAAACTATAATAGAAAAATGGTTTCCTGTCAATCGATTTCCCATTCGAAACTCATAGTTTTCCTGCGATGTCCAAATCTTCGACGTGAGAACCGTCTTCTGAGCGATAAAAACGTACTGCTGCTTCCCCGTTTTCTAGGTCAAGAAGCGCATACGTTTTGTCCGAACGTCCACGTGGCATCCGAATCGAACCCGGGTTGATGTAGACGACCCCATCCTCGATCAAAGCACCCGCCACATGCGAGTGACCGAACAAGACGACGTTCGCACCGACTTCTTCCGCCCGGTAACGCAGCCGATTCAAGTCGAATTTGACGTCGTGATGATGCCCGTGGACGATGAGGATCGTACCGGCATCCGTCGTCTCGATTCGTTCGAGCGGAAGGTCTCCACCAAAATCACAATTCCCACGGACCGTTCGATACGGCAATAGATGTTCATCGACAAGTGCGAGTTGTGAATCGCCGCAATGGAATGCGTCATCAATCTCCGCCTCGTGTCGTTCAAAAATCGTTGTCAATTCTTCCGTCAGACCATGACTATCACTCACTATTAGAAAACGCATAAGCTTCATCCTTTCATGAATGGAATGATTTCTGCCTCCAGTTTTCGTAATGCCTGTCCACGGTGACTGACGACCGCTTTTTCTTCACGTTCTAGTTCAGCCGCCGTCTTGTGGAGCGATGGAACGATAAAGAGCGGGTCGTATCCAAAACCGTTCTCGCCACGTGGAGAATAGCCGATTGTCCCTTCAATTGTTCCGCGAACGGTCAACGTCTCTCCTGTCGGTTTCGCCAGACAGAGGGCACAGACGAAGCGGGCCACGCGATTCGTTTCGCCGTTCAATTTTTCAAGAAGAAGCGCATTGTTCGCTTCATCCGACTTTTCAGGACCGGCGAAGCGAGCTGAATATACACCAGGTGCCCCGTCGAGCGCGTCGACTTCAAGACCGGAGTCGTCCGCGAGTACGGCATGCCCGAAATAGGCAGCCGCTTCCGTCGCTTTTAACGCCGCATTTTCTTCAAATGTCGTCCCTGTCTCATCTGTTTCCGGCGCATCCGGATGATCGAGTAGTGATTCGACCTCAAATCCGAGCGGTGTTAACATCCCTTCTAGTTCTTTCACTTTACCAGGATTGTGTGTCGCAATGATCAACTTCATAATGTCTCCTCCGAACGTTCTCCGACGTACCACCAAGAAGCACCGAGTGCCTCTTGTGCCGTCTTGAATAATGATTCGATTCCGTGTTGTGCAAGCGCGAGCATCTCGTTCATCTCTTGAAGTGTGAACGTCGCCTCTTCACCTGTCCCCTGAACTTCGACGAACCGACCGCTCGCCGTCATGACGACGTTCATGTCGACTTCAGCCGCCGCGTCTTCCATATAGTCCAAGTCGAGAACGAGTTCATCGGTACGTCCGACCGAGATGGCTGCGACGCCTTCTTTGATTGGTGTATCGTCGAGCTTCCCTTGACGGATTAACCGGTCGACGGCGAGGACAAGGGCACAAAAACCACCTGTGATGGATGCCGTACGCGTACCGCCATCCGCTTGGATAACGTCACAGTCAATCCAAATCGTGCGTTCGCCAAGACGTTCCAAGTCAACGACCGAGCGGAGTGATCGGGCGATAAGACGTTGAATCTCCATCGTTCGACCCGATTGTTTCCCACGTACTGCTTCTCGGACGGTCCGGTCACCTGTCGCACGTGGCAACATGGCGTACTCAGCATTGATCCAGCCTTGCTTCTTCCCCCGAAGGAAGTTCGGAACACGTTCTTCGACAGTCGCCGTACAAATCACTTTCGTATCACCGATTGAAATGAGCACAGATCCTTCCGCATGCTTATTCACATGCGGTACGATCTCGACTGTTCGTAATTCATCAAATCGTCTCGTATCACGCAATGCCGGTCACCTCGACTTTCTCCGCATGGACCGGACGACCGAGCCATTCGCTCGCCAATCGGTCAAATAGTTCAATATCCCCCGTCGCATAAAAGGCATGGGATGGGACGGTATCTAATCCGTTCTCAAGCTCTTGATAATCAAGCATCGCTGCGACTTCAAGCGCCGTCTCGTCACCCGACGAGATGAGGTGCACGTTCGGTCCGACCACGTCCTGGATGACAGGAGCAAGAATCGGATAATGCGTGCAACCGAGAATGAGTGTATCCATCTCGGAAGGTTGTAGCGGACGCAACGTCTCTTCCACGATTTGACGGACGCGGTCTCCCGACACGTCCCCCGCTTCGACGAGCGGGACAAAAGGTGGGCAAGCGAGTGAGTACACGTCGACCTCACCAGCTACGTGACGAAGCGCCTTCTCATACGAAGCACTCTCAATCGTCATCTTCGTACCGATGACTCCGATATGTTTGTTTCGCGTCCCTTTGACGGCCGCACGGGCACCTGGGTCGATAACACCGATGACCGGGATATCGAGGCGTTTCCGCGCCTCTTTCAAAACGACCGCCGTCGCCGTGTTACACGCGATGACAATCATTTTGACGTCTTTCTTCAATAGAAACTCAATGAGTTCCCATGTATAAGCTTCAATCTCATCGTGCGGACGCGGTCCGTATGGACAGCGTTCCGTATCCCCGATATAGATAATTTCTTCTTTAGGGAGCTGGCGCATCAATTCTTTGACTACCGTCAACCCGCCGACTCCTGAATCGAGGACTCCAATCGCTCGTTTCATTTTGCATCACTTCCATTCTCACCTATCTTACCAAAAAACATCAGACGGAAAAAGAAACGTTCCCATGACAAAAAAAGACGAGGTCGCCAGTGGCGCCTCGTCCCTTACCCGAATTACTGAGCAAGACCTTCGCTAGTGAGCATGTCAGAAAGCGTGTTGATCGCTTCTTCTGCATCTTCACCTTCAGCAGTGATCTTGATTGTAGAATCTTTTGCGATACCGAGTGAAAGTACACCCATGATCGACTTCAAGTTAACTGTTTTACCATTGTACTCGAGGTTGATGTCTGATTGGAACTTAGAAGCTGTGTTAACCAACTGAGTAGCTGGACGAGCGTGAATTCCTGAATCAGCAACGACTGTGAACGTTTTTTCCATGAGATGATGGTCTCCCTTCAAAATTCAATTCTACAGGCGAACCGGCAGAATATTTTTTGTTTGTGAACTCATTATCAAATGATAGCGGATTCGCAAAAATTCTGCAAGCGGTTTTTATATTCCGGAGTCCATTCCGTTGGACGACCTTCCTTCGTCAAATGAACGAGGCTCGTTCGTCCCGCGAAGAGGAGTTGTTCTCCGTCATATGCCCCGTAATGAATATCACATGAAGTGTTTCCGACCGTCAAGATATTGGCATGCACGGTCAGCTGTTGACGTGGCATGACTTGTCGAACATAGTCACATTGCGCATCGGCGACGACGACAAACCCGTCCTTCAAGGAGAATCCTGTCGCTTCTAACAACTCAATTCGCGCATCTTCGAAATAGATGAACGGGATCGTGTTGTTCATGTGACCGTACGGATCGCACTCCGAAAAGCGGACTTTCACATCGAGCGCGACCCCTGCTTTGACACGTGTTTCCCAACCTGGCTCTCGAAAGTACTTGGTCATCGGCTCGCTTATGCCTCGACCGCAGAACCGGTGCGACCTTTGTCACTACCGAAGAACTGTTTGAACGAGTGAAGCGTCGTTTGACGGTTCATCGAAGCGATAGACGTCGTGAGCGGAATGCCTTTCGGGCAAACTTCGACACAGTTTTGTGCGTTTCCGCACTGCATGATGCCGCCGTCTTCCATAAGGGCTTCAAGGCGGTCTTCCGCGTGGAAGGCACCTGTTGGATGCGAGTTGAAGAGACGGACTTGCGAAATCGCTGCTGGACCGATGAAGTCCGACTTGTCGTTGACGTTCGGACACGCTTCAAGACAAACCCCACATGTCATACATTTCGATAACTCGTATGCCCATTGACGTTTGTTTTCTGGCATACGCGGTCCTGGACCGAGGTCATACGTTCCATCGATTGGAACCCATGCCTTCACTTTTTTCAACGCGTCGAACATACGTTGACGGTCGACTTGAAGGTCACGGATGACCGGGAACGTCTTCATTGGCGCGAGGCGGATCGGTTGCTCGAGTTTATCGACGAGCGCTGTACACGATTGGCGTGGCTTCCCGTTGATGATCATCGAGCAGGCACCACATACTTCCTCGAGACAGTTCATGTCCCAGTTGATCGGTGTCGTCTTGTCGCCGTTCGCGTTGACCGGGTTACGGCGGATTTCCATCAATGCCGAGATCACGTTCATGTTCGGACGGTACGGCACCGTGAATTCTTCAGTATACGTCGCTTGATCCGGTCCATCTTGGCGTTCAATGATGAAGCGGATGTCTTTTTGTTCAGATTGCATTGGCGTCGTCATTTCGTCTTCGCCCCTTTCTTCGAGTAATCCCGTTTACGTGGCGGGATTAACGAAACATCGATGTCTTCATACGAGATATCGACTTCCCCATCTTTGTAACGTGCCATCGTCGTCTTCATGAACTGCTCGTCATTACGTTCCGGGAATTCCGGTTTGTAATGGGCACCACGGCTCTCGTCCCGCTTGAGTGCGCCGAGTGTGATGACGCGTGCGAGGTCGAGCATGTGGTCGAGTTGTCGAATGAACGATGCCCCTTGGTTGCTCCAGCGTGCCGTATCCGTAGCCGAGATGTTATGGAAACGTTCACGCAATTCTTGGATTTTCTTGTCCGTCGCTTCGAGCTTGTCGTTATAACGAACGACTGTGACGTTGTCCGTCATGAGTTCACCGAGTTCACGGTGGATTTGATACGCGTTCTCTGTCCCGTCCATCGCAAGGATGTCGTTGAAGCGTTCGATTTCTTCACGCTCGTTGAAGTTGAAGAGTGCGTCAGAGACGCTTTCTGTCGCTTGGTCGAGACCACGCATATAGTTGACCGCTGCAGGACCTGCTTCCATTCCGCCGTGAACGGCTGAGAGGAGTGAGTTCGCACCGAGACGGTTCGCACCGTGCATCGAGTAGTCACATTCACCGGCTGCGAAGAGTCCAGGGATGTTTGTCATTTGATCGTAGTCGACCCACAGTCCGCCCATCGAATAGTGGACTGCCGGGAAGATCTTCATCGGTACTTTACGCGGGTCGTCCCCTACGAATTTCTCGTAGATTTCGAGGATCCCACCAAGTTTGATGTCGAGTTCTTTCGAGTCTTTGTGCGACAAGTCGAGGTACACCATGTTCTCGCCGTTGACGCCGAGTTTTTGGTTAACACATACATCAAAGATCTCACGTGTCGCGATGTCACGCGGTACGAGGTTTCCGTATGCTGGATATTTCTCTTCGAGGAAGTACCATGGCTTCCCGTCTTTGTATGTCCAGACACGTCCACCTTCCCCACGAGCCGATTCACTCATGAGACGAAGTTTGTCGTCCCCAGGAATCGCAGTCGGGTGAATTTGGATGAACTCCCCGTTCGCGTAGACAGCACCTTGGCGGTAAACCGCTGCCGCTGCTTGTCCTGTGTTGATGACCGAGTTTGTCGACTTACCGAAGATGACCCCTGGGCCACCTGTCGCCAAGATCACCGCGTCCGATGGGAACGCTTTAATTTCCATCGAGCGCAAATCCTGACAGACCGCACCGCGGCAGATCCCTTCTTCATCGATGACGGCACGAAGGAATTCCCATCCCTCATATTTCTCGACAAGACCTTGTGCTTCATAACGACGAACCTGCTCATCGAGTGCATAGAGAAGTTGTTGACCTGTTGTCGCTCCAGCGTATGCCGTACGGTGGTGAAGCGTCCCACCGAAACGACGAAAGTCTAAGAGACCTTCTGGCGTACGGTTGAACATGACACCCATCCGGTCGAACATGTGGATGATTTTTGGTGCATTCTCTGCCATTTTTTGAACAGGTGGTTGGTTGGCGAGGAAGTCGCCCCCGTAGACCGTGTCGTCAAAGTGTTGCCAAGGAGAATCGCCTTCCCCTTTCGTGTTGACGGCCCCGTTGATGCCACCTTGGGCACAAACTGAATGTGAACGCTTGACCGGTACAAGCGAGAATAGTTTTACCGGAACACCCATCTCTGCCGACTTGATAGTCGCCATGAGTCCAGCTAGACCGCCACCGATGACGATCAAACTTTGATTTGCCATGTAAAATTCCCCCTAATTACAAGATGCCTGCAAACGTCAAAATCGAACGGATGCCGACAAAAGATAGTGCCAAGAACACGACACCTGATACGTAGCTCATGAGACGTTGCGAACGAGGTGACTGTGTGATTCCCCACGTGATCGAGAACGACCAAAGACCGTTCGCGAAGTGGAACGTAGCCGAAAGGATTCCGACTATGTAGAAGATCAACATGAGCGGGTTGTCGACGATGTTTTGCATCATCTCCGCATTGACTTCTACCCCGCGTAATTTCGCTAAGCGCGTTTCCCAAACGTGCCATGCGATAAAGATCACGAGGAAGACCCCTGTGAAGCGTTGGAAGAGATACAACCAGTTGCGTGCGTATGAATAACGGTTCGAGTTAATCGATCCAAGAAACGCATAGTACACGCCGTACACTCCGTGGAAGATCATCGGCAATGCGATAATCGTCACTTCAAGGAAGTACAAATACGGTAAGTTCTCCATGAATTTTGCTGCTTTGTTGAATGACTCCACCCCATCGACGATGTAGTAGTTGACCGATAAGTGAACGATCAAAAACAAACCGATTGGAATGACCCCAAGTAGCGAATGGACTTTACGACTGAAGTAGTCACGATGCGCTGCCATTCTAGTTCCCCCTTTTCACGAGCATTGGCTCGTTTTGTCAATAAAAGCGTTTTCAAATGCAGATATAGCTTTCTGACTCCTATTCTACTCTTGTGAAAATTGTATGACAAGATAACCTAGCCGATTTGTGCCACATTCTTTTCAAAAATACAGGATGACCAAATTCCGATTGGTCGTTATAATGATATAGAGAGATTGGAGTGATGGGATAGAATGGAAACGATGAGCCAACCAATTTTCGCGATTGAACTTCTTCGCGACTATGTGTTGACGGACTTGCTTGGTGAAGATTACGCCCAAGTCATCTATTGGTCAGGAAAACGGGTCGCCCGCAAATTCCCGACGATGTCTGACGATGAACTGACTGCATTCTTCGACGAGGCAGGTTGGGGAGCGTTGACGCTCAAAAAGGAACGTGGGAGTAAATTTACATACGAACTGATCCCACCGCCCACGACCCAAGCCAAGGCGACCGGTTACTATCAGCTCGAAGCTGGATTTTTAGCCGAACAGATTGCAGGTCGTTTCCAGTGCGTCGCGGAAGGATATGCCGATCCCGCCCGAAAAACTGTCCAAATCACCGTCCAACTAGACCGGAAAGACGATTACGAATAAGAGTCGATGCGTTTCGCATCGACTCTTATTTTTGATTCTGCTGAAGTTGCTCGTTCATATACCGACGTACTTCACTGAGTTCGTGTTGATTAAACGTCACGTCTTCCCCTTCATAGCCCTGAGTCGCCTTACGAACGACCGCTAAAACATTTCCCGGAAAATGTCCGTTCTCTATCACCCAACCGAGCGCTTCTTGTTTCGAGAGAAGGACACGTTCTTGTTCATAGGCCAGTCCGCGTAACAAGTTCAACACGCAATAAATTGGATTTTCATCCATCGTATCGAGACAGTCGAACGCATCTTCCCGAATCGCATCAGAAAAATGAGCGGAATCGAATCCGCAGAGCAATTGATGAAGTGGCTTTCCGCGCCAAGTGATACCTCGTTGTAAAATCAACATTATATGAGCCGCCAAGTCAGGATCGGTGAATCCTTGTTGCAATTCGGTCCTCTCTTCCTTACTGGCTTCTTCAAAACGAGAACGCCACCCTTCACTATAGTGAAACTCGAAGGGACTCGGGTGACACCAGTCTTTTAGCTGCGCTGTCGTCATGATGCTCAGTTCGAGCGGATATGGTTCGTTGGAGTATAAGAGACAACAGTCGATGAGTTTTTGTCGTTCCTCCCGAGTCAATGCGTTCGATACGACGAGCAACAAATCTACATCACTATGTTTCGGATGAAAGCCACCCATCGCTAATGAACCATGAATGTATATATGCTGAACGGTTGGCAGAAATTCATCAATCGCTCTCACGAATGAAGCGATTGTATTCTCCACGTCTGTCGGAAGCTGTCTCATTCATCCGTATCCTCGTGCACATATTGAAGGACGGTCTCCGCCAGTTTTTCCGGTAGTCCCGCTTCTTTCAATTGTTCAAGCGAGGCCAGACGAATCTGTTTCATCGACCCGAAATGACGGATGAGCTGTTGACGACGCTTCGGACCGACTCCCGGAATCTCGTCTAGAATCGACTTCGTCATCTTCTTCGTGCGCAAGCTGCGGTGGAAAGTGATGGCGAAACGGTGGACCTCGTCTTGCATCCGCTGTAATAGATAAAAGGCACTCGATCGTGGATGAAGTTCCACGACCGCACCATGTTCACCGAACAACAGTTGGCTCGTCCGATGTCGGTCATCCTTTTTGAGTGAGCCGACCGGCAAGTCGAGCCCAAACTCATTTTGGATGACGTCGAGCGCGGCATTCAATTGCCCGATTCCTCCATCAATCAATAGGAGATCCGGTAGACGCTTGTCTTCCGTCAACAGACGGCGGAACCGTCGCCGCACGACTTCGCGCATCGTCTCATAATCATCGGGTCCTTGGACGGTCCGAATCTTATATTTCCGATACTCTTTCTTGAGTGGCTTCCCGTCTTCAAAGACGACGAGCGCCGATACGGCGTCCGCCCCTTGAATGTTCGCGTTATCGATGATGTCGACACGCGACAAGTTCGGGATGCCGATTGCTTCCCCAAGTTCACGCATCGCGAGCAACGTCCGCTCTTCGTCTCGGGCGAGCAATTCGAACTTCTCATTCAAGGCGATCGTTGCGTTCTTCGTCGCTAAATCGAGCAGTTGCTTTTTCGCTCCTCGTTTCGGCTGCATCACTTTCGTGCCGATGGCGTCATTTAATAAATCGAGACGGACCGTTTCCGGTACGAGGATCTCTTTTGGCACGACGTTTTGTTCATAGAACTGGACGATGAAACTTTCGAGTTCTTCGGAAGGCTCTCCATGAATCGGGAAGAGCGAGACATCTCGCTCGATCATCTTACCGCCTCGCATGTAGAACACTTGGACACACATCCAGCCTCGGTCAAGCGTATAACCGAAGACGTCTCGCGCCGTCGGGTCGGCCGTAATCATGTTCTGTTTGTTCATAATCGATTCGACCGCTCGAATCTGGTCGCGTAGTTCAGCCGCCCGCTCGAACTGCATGTCTTCAGCGGCACGTCCCATCTCCACATTCAGCTTGGCGAGCGTCTCGCTTGTCTCACCGTTCAGGAAACGACGAATCTCGTTGACGATCTCTTTTTGCGAATCCGTGTCGACCGCGAGCTCACAAGGTCCCAGACATTGCCCGATGTGATAATAGAGACAAAGTTTCTTCGGCATCGGCTGACATTTACGGAGCGGGTAGAGTTTATCGAGCAGACGTTTCGTCTCGTTCGCTGCGTAAGCGTTCGGATACGGTCCGAAGTAATGTCCACCGTCTTTCTTCAGCTTACGTGTCGTCAATAGACGCGGATATGGTTCGTTCGTGATTTTGATGTACGGATACGTCTTGTCGTCTTTCAGGCGAATGTTGTACTTCGGGTCGTGCTTTTTGATGAGCGTCATTTCAAGGAGCAACGCCTCGAGTTCGCTCGCCGTCACGATGTACTCAAAGTCACGGATCTCTGCGACGAGGCGCATCGTCTTGATGTCGTGTGCACCCGTGAAGTAAGAGCGGACCCGATTCTTAAGATTTTTCGCCTTCCCTACATAGATGACCTCACCATATTCATTTTTATGCAAATAGCAACCCGGTTCGTCCGGGAGTAGCGCCAATTTATGTTTAATGTGGTCGGTATGACTCAATTCCATTCACCTCAGTTTAGCTTCCTCCTGGACGGGAAAAAGAGTGTGATATCTCGTCAGAGGAGGATTTTATATTATGAAACGATACGATGTCATTATTGTCGGTAGCGGATCAGCCGCGAGCCAAGCCGCCACGATTTTACGTGACGCCGGTAAAGAGATTGCTATCATTGAAAACTGGACGTTCGGAGGAACGTGTCCCCAGCGTGGATGTGACCCGAAAAAAATGCTCGCCGAAGGTGCCGAACTTCTCGCCCGCACGGAACGTATGCGCGAGCTCGGCGTCGAAGGAGGCCTATCCCTCGATTGGTCGTCCTTTAAAAAGCGGATTGATGAATATCGCTTCTCGATTCCTACGTCAAAAACGCAACATTGGAACGAGATGAACATTGATTTATATCAAGGGGAGCCTCACTTTATCGATGAAGACTCGATCGTCATCGATGGTCACGAGCTCTCCGCCCCTCAATTTTTAATCGCGACGGGCCAAACACCACGTCCTCTCGACATCCCAGGTGGCGAACTGGCCATCACGAGCGATGATGTGTTCGACCTCGACACGTTACCGAAATCGATTCATATTGTCGGTGCCGGTTATATCGCTTTTGAATTCGCCCATATCTTCCGACGCTTCGGAAGCGACGTGACCCTTCTCATTCGTTCACGTGCGCTGAAGGCATTCGACCCGAACGTCGTCCATCGGCTCCTCGAAGAATCAAAACGAATCGGGATCACTGTCCGACACGACGTCGAACCGACACGAATCGACGGGAACGTCTTAACGTTATCAGATGACTCTACCCTTGAAGGAGTTGTCCTTAACGCCACCGGGCGAATTCCAAGCATCGAGCGACTTCATCTCGAAGCAGCAGGCGTCAATGCCGATCATCATGGTGTTCAGGTGAACGAGCATCTCCAGACGAGCAATCCGAATATATACGCCGCCGGAGACGTCGCTAACAGTCCAAATCCCGCACTCACTCCGTTCGCCGGTCAGGAAGGTCGTCTCGCTGCATTGAACATGCTTCACGGGAATACACGGCCACTCCCGGAGCGCCCGGCACCGACCATCGTCTATGCGACGCCACCGATTGCCAAAGTGGGGCTCACCATGGAGGAAGCGGAAGCCGAGGGCATCGACTTCGACGTGAAAGAAACGGACATGTCCCATTTCCTCACCTATTCACGCATCAATGACACGACCGCCTATTCGAAAGTACTGTTGAGTGCGGAAGGTCATATCATCGGCGCACATCTGATTGGACACCATGCCCCGGAACTCATCAATCTGTTCTCTTTCATTATACAGAACAAACTGTCGCATCAACACGTGAAGCACTTAGAAGTCGCCTATCCGACGGCCGCCTCTGACCTGACCTATCTCATCTAAACAAAAGACGGGACTCGCCACACGGCGAATCCCGTCTTTCTCTTATTCGATTCCTTTATCCTTGTCTTCTTTCAATGCGTCTTGTAGTGACTTCTCCCAAAGCGGGACACCCTTCGCGTGCGCCGCACGTGAGATGAGGTGACCCCCGACAGGAGCCGTCAAGAGGACGAAGAAGAGACCGAGCAAGAGTCTTGCATCAAATACCCGTTCATCGACATATACGTGAAGGACGGCCGCAAAGAGGACGAACATGACACCGAGTGTCGCACTCTTTGAGGCAGCGTGTGTCCTCGAATAAATATCTGGGAGACGGATGAGACCGATCGCGGCGACGACTGTGAAGAAGACGCCGATGATCGTGAAAATGCCGGTAATGAGATCAAAGATCATTGTCGCGGTCATGTTGGATAATCTCTCCCCTCTCTAAGAATTTCGAGAACGCAACCGTTCCGATGAAGGCCAAAATACTGAGTAGCAAGATGACTTCAAAATATAAAGTTGTATCGAGCAAAATCGACAGTAACGCGACGACCGAGATGAGCGCGATCCCGATGGAGTCGAGCGCGATGACTCGGTCTGCCGTCGTCGGTCCTTTGACGACGCGATACAACATCATCAACATCGCAAGCAAGAGAATGGCGAGCGAGATGTAAATGAGAATGTCTAGTATATCCATCACTCTGTCGCCTCCTTAATGCTTGATTCAAAGTTATCATAAATGTCTTTTCGTAAGGCATCCTTATCCGGCATGTTGAGCGCGTGGATATAGAGCACGGAATTGTCTTTTGACACCTGAACGACGAGCGTCCCTGGTGTGAGCGTGATCAGCATCGAGAGCAAGCTGACTTTCCATCCTTTGTCGAGAGACGTCTCATACCGGAAGATTCCTGGCTGAATCTTGAGCTTCGGACTAAGGACGAGACGTAACACCTCGAAGTTGGCAAGGAACAGTTCCCGGATGAAGATAAGGAACAGTTTAAACAGACGCCAGACGCGTGTGAAGTAAAACCCGCCCCCACTAGATTTAAAGAATCGGCGCATCATGAACAAGATGAGCAATCCGAGTAAATATCCGACGAAGAATCCGCTCGTTGTGAACGATCCCGTGAGGAACATCCAGATGAACGCCAAGAAAAAGTTAATCAAAAGTTGATAAGCCATCTGTGTTTCACTCCTTTATCACGGCATCGATATAGATTTCTGGATTGACGAGTGGCTCAATCGCTTGGGTGATATACGGATGGATGGCTTCTGCCCCAAATCCGTATGCGACCGCGATGATGAGCAACAAGAAGACCGGTACAATCAAACGTTTCGTATAAGGGACGAGTGGTCCGTCATACTCACGCTTCGCTTCTCCCCAAAATCCGTTCAAGAAGATCTTCATGACCGAGTAGAGGACGAAGAGACTTGATAAGAGGACAAGTAGTGGTCCGAACAGTTCTCCTTCGTCCATCCCACCTGATACAATCAATAACTTCCCGAAGAATCCACTGAGTGGCGGAATCCCTGCAAGCGAGAGCGCTGCGACGAAGAACGTCCATCCGAACAGCGGGAAGCGTGTGATGAGTCCACCCATATCGCGCAGTTGACCGGATTTGGTGATCCCAATCATCATCCCGACGAGCATGAAGAGAACTGCCTTGATGATCATATCGTGAATCAAGTAGTAGAGCGACCCTTCAAGAGACGTCTGCGTGTTGACGGAGATCCCGTACAAAATGACCCCGACCGCAATCATGATGTTGTAGATGATGATCAGCTTCACGTCGTTATAAGCGATGGCACCTGTCATCCCGATGAAGATCGTGAGGACAGCGAGCACCATGAGAAACGTCTGTAAAAACTCACCGTTCCCGTCAAAGAGTAACGTGTACGTCCGTAAAATCGAGTAGACCCCGACTTTCGTCAAGAGTGCACCGAACATAGCGAGAATCGGTGTCGGTGCGACTACATACGCCCCAGGGAGCCAGTAGTGAAGTGGGACGAGTGCCCCTTTCATACCAAAGACGATGACAAACATCACACCGATGACGGTAATGACGTCCGGGTTATCGACGAGTGGGATTTTCATCGCCAAGTCTGCCAAGTTGAGCGTACCTGTGACGCCATAGAGCAAGGCGACCGACATGACGAAGAGTGCCGAGGCGATGATGTTCACGAGCAAGTATTTGATGGACTCACGTAACTGGACGCCACGTCCACCGAGTACAATCAACACGTATGAAGACATCAAGAAGACTTCAAAGAAGACGAACAAGTTGAAGATATCACCTGTCGTGAAGGCACCATTCACCCCGACGAGCAAGAAGAGCATCGAGATGTACAAGTAGTTGCCTTCATATGAGTCTGAGAAGTAATGGACGGCGAACCACACGATGAAGAGCGTGAGGAGAGTCGACGTCGTCACGAGTAGAGCTGACAACATATCCGATACGAGTGTGATCCCGAACGGCGCTTGCCAGTTCCCGAGGTTGAGGGTTTGAATCCCCTCCGTGGAGACCGTGTGCACAAGTAAGAGTGACACGATCGCCGTAATGACTAAAGCTCCAAGAGCCATCCAACGCTGCAGCTGGACCCGTTTTGGCATGAACATCATGATGATGGCCGCAAGCGCAGGAATGACGATTGGAAAGACCGGTAAGTTAATCATACGATTCTGTTCCTTTCATTTCTTCCATATTGTCCGTGCTGAGCTCCTGATACGTGCGGTAGGCAAGTACGAGGAAGAACGCCGTCACCCCGAAACTGATGACGATTGCCGTCAAGACGAGCGCTTGCGGTAACGGGTCTGTGAATTCAGTCACACCGTCGACGAGGACAGGGGCCGCCCCTGTCTTCAAACCTGCCGTCGTCAAGACGAGAAGGTGTGCCGCGTGACTGAACAAGGCTGTGCCGATGATGATGCGTAACAAACTTCTTGAGAGAACAAGATAGACGGCACACATCGTCAGGACACCGATGATGATGCTAACGAAGATTTCCATTATTCACTCTCTCCAATCGTTTGTATAATCGTTAGGGTGATTCCGATGACTACGAGATAGACCCCTAAGTCAAACGCAATCGCCGTATGGAGCGTCTGTTCACCGAGAAGTGGTAAGTCAAACTTCCCATAAGCATGCGTCAAGAACGGACGACCCAAGAATACCGAGTGAAGACCTGTTAAAAGTGCGATCAATAATCCCGTCGCAGTCATGAGACGGTAGTCGATTGGGAGCACGTTCGCAAGTGTCTTCGAATCAAATGCGAGTAGCAACAAGACGAGCGCGGCGGATGTCATCAATCCACCGATGAACCCTCCACCTGGTGAATAGTGCCCGGCAAAGAACAAATCGATCGAGAAGATGATGATGATGAAGAAAATGATAATCGCGGCCGTCTGCAATATGACGTCATTGACGCGTTTGCTGTTTTGCTTCATGTGCACCTTCTCCTTTCGTACGTCGTGTTGTTCTAAATTTAATCATCGTGTAGATCCCGAAAGCCGCAATTCCGAGAACGACGATTTCAAACAAAGTATCAAATCCACGGAAGTCGACGAGGACGACGTTAACCATGTTTTTACCTGCTGCAAGCTCATACACGTTCTCTTTGTAATACTCCGAGATCGAAGTGAGCGATTTGTTCGTGAGCGCCATGAAGCTGAGAAGCGTCACGGTCGTCCCGACGAGAATGGCCACGATGGCATTCCCGACTTTGAAACGCATCCGTACTTCCTTCTTGCTGATGTCCGGCATGTGATAGAACACGAGCAAGAACAAGGCAACCGAGACCGTCTCGATGACAAGCTGCGTGAGTGCCAAGTCAGGTGCACCGAAGAAGACGAAGAACAGTGCCACGCCGTAACCGACAACCCCGAGTAAGATGATGGACGGTAGACGCGAACGCATAAATAGAATCGCGAGTGCTGCAAGCATGACGACAGCTCCGAGCACGTATTCATACGGTGCGATCTCTGCCAAGTTCTCGAACGAGAATCGGTACATGTCGAACCACCAAATGCTAAAGAGCATCATGCCTGAGAGGAAGACGAAAATATAGATCAAATACGACCGGATGAAACCAGTCATGTAATTGTCTTTAAAGCGATATGCCGCCTTATTCGACCAGACGAGCGTACCATCGTACATCCCGTTGAGCGTCAAACGGTGCGGGATGCGGTTGTAGATGCCCATCCATTTGCCCATTTGCCAGAACAACAACGAACCGAGGAGAACGACCCCGATTGTCATGAACAACTCTGGCGTCAAACCGTGCCAGAAATAGATGTGAACATCGACTTCTTGTCCTTGCGCGACGAGTGTCGGATAAATCGACTCGACGGCTGGTTTGATGAGCGAGTTCGACAAGACGTTCGGGAAGAACCCGAGACCGACAACGAGAAGCGCGAGAATGGCCGGCGAAATCAACATGCCGATCGGCGCCTCATGCGGTTGTTTCGGCAATTGATCGAACTTCGCCTTGCCCATGAACGTCCGTGTGAACAACATGATGCTGTAGATGAACGTGAATACACTTCCGACGAATGCGATGATCGGAAGCAAAATCCCAATCGTATCGAGCGCGAAGAAGTCGCCCGAGAAGACTTTCGTCGTCGCCTTCAAGAACATCTCTTTACTCAAGAAACCGTTAAACGGCGGAAGACCGGCCATCGATAACGAACCGATGACGGCAATCGTGAACGTGATCGGCATGACCGTCATCAGACCGCCAAGCTTACGAATGTCACGTGTGCCCGTCTCGTGGTCGACAATCCCGGCCATCATAAAGAGCGAGCCTTTAAACGTCGCGTGGTTGATCAAATGGAAGATTGCTGCGATCGTCGCGACCATAAAGATGTTGTCATCCATACCGTCATAGTGGAGCGCAGCCGCACCAAGACCGAGGAGTGACATGATCAATCCGAGCTGACTGACTGTCGAGAATGCCAAGATTCCCTTCAAGTCGGTCTGCTTCACGGCGTTGAACGAGCCCCAGAACATCGTAAACATCCCGACTCCGGCAATCGTCCATAGCCAGACCGATGACTCTTGGAACACCGGGCTCATACGGGCCACAAGATAGAGACCCGCCTTGACCATCGTCGCCGAGTGGAGGTACGCACTGACCGGAGTCGGTGCTTCCATCGCGTCAGGTAACCAGATGTGGAACGGGAACTGCGCCGATTTCGTGAACGCCCCGAGCAAGATGAGAATCATCGCGGCAAGGAAGAACGGGCTCTCGGCGATGACGCCAGAGTTCGCGACCATATCACGAATGCTGTACGAACCGATCATCGACTCGAGTAAGACAATCCCCCCGAGCATCGACAATCCACCGAATACGGTGAGAAGCATCGACTTCTGTGCGCCGTAACGTGAACGCTCTTTCTCATACCAGTAACCAATCAACAGGAATGATGAAATCGATGTGAGCTCCCAGAACATATACATGACAATCATGTTGTCCGAGAGAACGACCCCGAGCATCGCACTCATGAACATCAAGAGATACACATAGAAATGCCCGAGTGACTCTTTGTCCTTATTCAAATAATAAATTGAATATAAGACAACGAGTGCGCCAATCCCCGTGATGAGGAGGGCGAACAGTAGACTGAGTCCGTCAACGTATGCCGTGAAGTTAATCCCGAGGGACGGCATCCACGCAATCGTCTCTGTCACGACGTCCCCTGCACTCGTGATCGGAATAAATCCGGCGAAGTAGGTGACGAGCACGACCGGAACGATCAAGACGAACCAGCCTGTATGAATTTGCTTCATCCCCCGAAACAAGAACGGGATGAACGGTGCCGCGAGAAGCGGCAACAAAATAGCTAAATGTAACACCGACAAGAAAATTCCTCCTTCGAACAGAGTCGTACAATAGATTGAGCCGTAAAGTAAGGTCACTTGACTCCATCATGTCTTCCTCATGAGTATAGCGTAAATTTTCAGTCTGTTTCCATGATAAAAGCTTCCAGTCCGCGCACGCCCTCACTAAAATCCCGAATCTTTTAAATATGAAGGAAGCCGACGGAATTTCTTCAAAAAAAATTTGAAATCAGACGATATGTATCGGATTTTTCCGTAAATGAGGGTGTGTGGAATAACTCAACCTATTCCCTACTTGCCTGTCCTTTTCCTTCTTTTCCGTTCGACAAAACAAAAAAGCAGCCGATTTCAATCGGCTGCTACGCAATTATTGTGCTGTTGCGATAAACTCTTTCAATGCTTCTTTTGGTTGGAAGCCCATTGTTTTCGAAACAGGCTCGCCATCTTTGAACATCATGAGTGTCGGGATACTTTGGATTTGGAAAGCACCTGCGACTTCAGGGTTTTCGTCAACGTCGAGTTTCACGATTTGAACTTGGTCACCCATTTCTTGATCGAGTTCTTCGAGAACTGGCGCGATCATGCGACATGGTCCACACCAAGTTGCCCAGAAATCAACGAGGACTACGCCCTCTTTTACATCTTGTTCAAACGATTGAGTCGTTGCGTGTTTAATAGCCATTTGTAAAAACCTCCCCAATAAGATGAGAGAGTCCTGATGTAGAACTCTCATGCAATTCATGTTCAGAGTATACCACGGAGGGTAACAACCCCAAAACGTTTTGCTTATTAGCTATTGACGAGGTGCTTGCGGAACTCTTCTGTCAACATTGGGACGACATCGAATAGGTCACCGACGATGCCATAGTCTGCCACGCTGAAGATGTTCGCTTCCGGATCCTTGTTGATCGCGACGATGACCTTCGCGTTACTCATCCCTGCCAAGTGTTGGATTGCTCCAGAGATTCCGCATGCGATGTAAAGGTCTGGTGTGACGACTTTACCCGTTTGTCCGATTTGAAGCGCGTAATCGCAGTAGTCGGCGTCACATGCTCCACGTGAAGCACCGACCGCTCCTCCGAGAAGTTCAGCCAACTCTTCAAGTGGTTTGAAGCCGTCTTCGCTCTTCACGCCACGTCCGCCTGCGACGATGACTTTCGCTTCCGCCAAGTCGACTTTCCCAGTCGCCTTACGAACGACTTCTTTGACAATCATCGCCAGGTCTTTCAATTCGACTGCTGGCGTTTCAACTGAGACGCTTGCACCTGCTTGACGCGCGAGTGCGTCGATGTTGTTCGGACGAATTGTGAAGAACATGACCGAGTCTTTGAACTTCACTTTCTCGAACGCCTTCCCTGAGTAGATTGGGCGAACGAACTCAGCGTCACGACCTGTTCCCTCGATGGAGACGACGTCACTGATGAGTCCGGCATCGAGACGTGCCGCGAGTTTCGGTGCGATGTCTTTCCCGAGAGCCGTGTGACCGAGGACGATCATGTCTGGACTTTCTTGTTCAATCAACTGACGGAGCACTTGCCCGTAGCCGTCTGGCGTATAGTGTTTGAGGCGATCGTCTTCAACGACGAGGACACGGCTTGCGCCATACTCCCCAAGTTCTTGCGCGAGTGATTGCACGTGATCCCCAATCACGACTGCCGTCACATCGTCTGTCAATTGCTTCGCCGCAGCGATGGCTTCGAATGATACGTTACGTAACGCGCCTTCACGCGCTTCTGCGAGTACTAAAGCTTTCATCTATGATCTCCCCCTTAAATGACTTTCGCTTCCGTGCGAAGAAGTTGTACGAGCTCGCTCACTTGTGTCGACATGTCGCCTTCAAGGATACGGCCGGCTTTCTTCTCTTCTGGTAAGAATCGTTCAATCGTCTCGATTTTCGCTTCGATTTCATCTTCATCGAGGTCGATGTCCATGAGTTCGAGTTCTTCGAGTGGTTTCTTCTTCGCTTTCATGATCCCAGGCAAGCTCGGGTAACGTGGTTCGTTCAACCCTTGTTGCGCCGTCACGAGAAGTGGGAGTGCGACTTCGATGACTTCCGTATCCCCTTCGACGTCACGTGTGACCGTAGCCGTCGTGCCGTCGATTTCAAGAGCCGTGATCGTCGTCACGTAGTTCATGTCGAGAAGTTCTGCGACACGTGGTGCGACTTGTCCGCTACCGCCATCGATTGCAACGTTCCCTGCAAAGATGAGGTCTGCATCTTGTTCTTTCAAGTATGTGGCGAGCACTTTTGAAATCGTGACGTGGTCCGCATCTTCGACATCATCCTCGATCGAGATACGAACAGCTTTGTCCGCTCCCATGGCGAGCGCTGTACGAAGCTCTTTGTCCGCGTCTTCTGGTCCTACCGTGACGACCGTGACCTCTCCCCCGAGTGCGTCACGTTTTTGAATCGCTTCTTCGACCGCATATTCGTCATACGGGTTGATGATGAACTCAGCGCCGTCTTCTTGAATTTCCCCATTCTCGAGCTGAATCGCTTCCTCAGTATCAAACGTACGTTTCAGCAAAACAAAAATATTCATGGTTGATCCCCCTTTAGTCAATTCTTTCCCATCATTCATGAATCAGCATTCATTTTTTGAGCTAGTGATAGGGCTCACTGTTAAGTAAGCCCCTTCTTTAACATATGGTGCACATTCGGAAGCGTCGACATCAAGTCGTACTTGAAGCCGCTCGCCATCCAGCTCGTCACAACCTCATCGATTGTGCCGAAAATCATTTGACGGGCGAGTCGATAATCTAGATCCTTGTCGAACTCTCCTGTCTCGATTCCGTGTTTGACGACCGAATCAATCAAATTCAAGTATGGTTTGAGCACTTCTCCAATTTTTTGGCGAAGCACCAAGTTCGACTGTCGCAGTTCGATTTGTGTCACGACGGCAAGGTCGTAATCGGCCGACAGTTGTTTTAAATGTGATTCAATCAACTGATACAACTGATCCCCGGCTGTCGTCTCGTTCCCGATTTGTTGTTTCGAGTAGTCGATGAACAGCCCCATCTTCGCTTGGAACAACTCGATCAAGAGATGCTCCTTGTTTTTGAAGTACAAATAGATCGTGCCGTCCGCGACACCCGCCTCTTTGGCGATGGCTGTCACCTTTGCACCGTGATAGCCATGATTGGCAATTACTTTGACCGCCGCATCAATGATTCGGTCACTTTTCGAAATATGATTTGTCATTAACCCCAAGCTCCTTACCGCTGCAGAAAAATGAATGATGGTTCATTCATTTATTATTCTATCATGCGTACGCTTGGTGTCAACTGCTTTGTTTCACTTGTTTCGCCTTCTCTTCGTCGACGAGGACACGGCGTAAAATTTTACCGACGAACGTCTTCGGCAACTCGTCACGGAACTCGTACAGCTTCGGCACTTTATAAGCCGCGAGCTTCTCACGACAATGCTTGTCGAGCTCTTCTTCGGTCACGCTCGA
Organism: Exiguobacterium sp. s129; assembly: GCF_018617585.1. Classification (GTDB taxonomy): domain Bacteria; phylum Bacillota; class Bacilli; order Exiguobacteriales; family Exiguobacteriaceae; genus Exiguobacterium; species Exiguobacterium aestuarii_A. The sequence goes on along the minus strand of NZ_JACSKL010000004.1, from coordinate 29,136 downwards.
CCCGTCACGAAGGACGATGAACGCTTTGACCGTCTCACCACGATACGGGTCAGGAACACCGATACAGACCGCTTCCTTGACGGCCGGATGTTCGTAGAGCACTTCTTCGATTTCACGTGGATAGACGTTGAATCCACCGGCGATGATCATATCTTTCTTCCGGTCGACAATATAGAAGAATCCGTCCTCACCCATATATCCGAGGTCACCCGTCGCGAGCCATCCATCTTTCAAGACGGCTGCCGTCTCCTCCGGTTTTTGCCAATAGCCTTTCATGACTTGCGGACCGCTCAGCATGATTTCACCGATCTCGCCGATATCTGCTTCCGTCTCTCCGTCTGCTTTTACTATTTTAGCAGAAGTATCCGAGAGTGGCGCGCCGATTGAGCCGACGATGCGTTTATCCCACAAGAAGTTCGCATGTGTGACCGGGGACGTCTCAGACAATCCATATCCTTCGACGATGCGACCACCAGTGATCTTCTCGAACTCCTCTTGTACCTCAATCGGAAGCGGTGCCGAACCTGAGATACACGCCTCAATCGATGACAAGTCGTACTTTTTCAGTTTCGGGTCGTTCAAAATCCCGACATACATCGTCGGAGCACCTGGGAAGAAGTGCGGCTTTTTCTTTTGAATCGTCTTCAGGACATCCGTCACTTCGAAGCGCGGCACGAGCACGAGCTCATATCCGTTCGTGATCCCGAAGTTCAGACAGCACGACATCCCGTAGACGTGGAAGAACGGAACGACACACAAGACGCGCTTCTCGTCCCCGCGACTATACTTATAGAATAAGTTCGTGATTTGATCCGCATTCGCCGTCAAGTTGAAGTGCGTCAACATGACGCCTTTCGGAAGTCCCGTCGTCCCTCCTGTATATTGAAGAACCGCGACGTCTTCTTTCGGATCGATGTCGAGCGGTGTGACCGGATTAAAGTCCTTGTAGTCTTTAAATGGCGTCGAACCGGTCGTATCGATGACGATATTGTTTTCACGTTTCACTTTGATCGGATACAACTTGTTTTTCGGGAACGGTAGGTAGTCGGCGATACTCGTCGTGATCACGGTCTGAATCTCCGTCTTCTCACTGACGCGAAGCGTTTTCGGATAGAGCAAGTCGAGGGTGATGACGATTTTCACGCCCGCGTCTGTGACGAGGTTATCAAGCTCCCGTTCCGTATAGAGCGGGTTCGTCTGGACGACGGTCCCCCCTGCATAGAGCACGGCATAGAACGAGATCACGTATTGAGGACAGTTCGGAAGCATGAGGCTGACGCGGTCCCCCTTTTCAAGCCCTTTCGCTTGGAGCATCGTGGCGAGTCGACGTGCGGCATCATCGATCTCCGCGAATGTCCACTCTTTCCCGATAAAGGAGACGGCCGTACGATTCGGATAATCCTTTGCTGCGCGAGACAATGCCTCATAGAGCGGCTTTACCTCGTAATCAATCGACTGGGGCATACCTTCTGGATAATCTTGTAACCACGGTTTGTTCATCGCTGTTCCTCCTTGGAAATGAATACTCATTCAGTTAACTCCATTATAAAGCTAAGAAAACGCTTTCATCTACCCTTTACCCGATAATTTTCAGAAAATATCAAAAAAAGCGATTGGATTTGTCATCCAATCGCTGTCATACCCGCCTAAAATAGGAATCTTTTGAATCCAGCTGTTCCAACTTCTGATTCATCAGTTGATGTAACTCATTCTCGTGACGAATGTTCGAGAAATCCGTTCCGAACCACGCTTCCATCTCTGGCCGGGAGAAGGCATACGTCCGGTTAGGGAAAGCGAAGCGGACGATTTCCGCATTCGGAATGAGCGTGAAGTAAGTAGCCGCATTCCGAATCGCTAGGCGCTCTTGCTCTGCTCGCTCCATTTCTGGATCTTCATAACGGACGGTCAACCCATAAGGACGCTTCTTCGTCTGCAACTCGACCGATTGATAGCATTCGTGTAGCGGTAAGCTTCCGGCAATCCCAACGACGGCGGCATTGTCCCCGACTTTCGAACCTTTGTATTCAAAGGCGTTCGGTTCCGGATTCGTGCAACCTACTAGTGAGATGGCGAGAACGAGCAACAGACAGAAGCGTTTCATAGGTGTCCCTCCTTACGATTTGAGTTTCAAGTTGAAGCGGTAGAGCAAGCGTTTGGCGAGTAAGTGCGCCAGGAAGGCCGCAATCACGAAGCCAATCACATACAAGATCATGTTTTGCGGGTACGAGATGACCGAGAACAATACGCCACCTAACATCGCGAAGCAAATGACGATGACGATATGGATGAGCCACAACCAGCTCGAGAACATGAAGAAGCGTCCGTTGTTCTCTTGTGGTGCTTCCTTGAACATCCACAACCCGAGACCGAATGTGAGCACGATGTTCGCGATCGCAAGAATCGGGGCGTACGTGATAAAGTCATTCCACACCGACTGATCCGTATACACTGAATACATATCGACATTGAAAATATTGTTTAGCGGTGACAAAATTCGCATCGGGATACTTTCAAACGCTTCTTCAACGAACAAGAAGAGTCGATCTGGGAAAAAGGCATAGAGTGAACCTTGGACGAGGAGTAAAATCCCCATCGGAAAGATGAGCGCGACAAACGTCCAGATGACTTGTGAGATGGACTCTCCGCCAAACGATCCCATCCATAATGAGAGCGAGAAGAACGAAATTCCGGACAGCATCAAGAATAGAATCATCGCAATCACCTTGAACTCTTTCCCTTCCATCAAGAAGGAGTAATCGGAGAAGCGGATGATGAGGAACATCAACGCCCCACCAATCAAGGTCGATGTTACAATTCCTGTCGCACCGAGCACCCATTTCGATATGTATAGCTGGGTACGCGTGTACGGTAACGACATCGTGAAATCGGACATTTGGCTGTTGCGTTCACTTCCGATCAACACGGACGCCATGAGGGCACCGAAGATGACAAACAAGAAAATGACACCGCCTGACGGAATGAGTCCGTTCAGACCTCCGAGGTATCCGTATCCAGATCCATCCCCGAAGAAGTCTTCCGGCACCATCTCGTTCACATCACCTGTCACGATATCTGGGAAGTCGCTCGGGTTTTGTTTAATTTCAAGAATCTGTTGTTCGTACGCATACATATCCGTCCATACCGGCACTGTGAAGGCGACGATACCTAAGAAGACGAGCAAGATCCAAAGCAGCGACACTTGTTTCCAATCTTTTTTCAACAACACTTTAGACGGCATGAGCTTCTCCTCCTAACTGGATACGGAACACGTCTTCGAGAGACATCGGGATCTCTTCGATGAGCATCGGATTGTATGAATCGATGAACGCCTCGAGCTCGTCCGTTCGTTCTTTTGCCATGAATAGCACGACACGTCCTGTCACACTAATGATTTCGATATCTTTTCGTTCGAGCAACTCGACGGGGACATGATCGTTGAAGACGACTTGCCACTTGATGCTGAGGGCACGCGCCTCTTCGAGCGACATGATTGCTTTGACGCGCCCTTTCTCGATCATGATGATGCGGTCGGCGATTCGTTCTAGTTCGTGCAACTGGTGGCTCGAGACGATGATCGAGCAGTTCCGCTTCTCAACCTGGGCGATCATCAGTTTCAACACGTCTGACTTGGCGACGACGTCTAGCCCGTCCGTCGGTTCATCAAGCAGGTAGTATTTCGCTTGGACGGCGAAAGCGAGTGATAACGTGACGAGCGCCTTCTGTCCTTTTGACAGTTGACGAATCTTTTTGTTCTCGATGTTATAACGCGTCAACGTCTCACGGAAGGCGGAACGATTGAACGATGGATAGATTGACTCGTACAAGTCCGTCGCTTCGTTTACCGTATAATGTTTGAGCGCATCTGCCGAATCCGGTACGAAGATGACGTCCCGCTTCAATCCTGCGTCTTTAAAGATACTTTTCGTTCCATATAACACGTCTCCCTGGTCGGGGCGGATGATTCCGACCATCGTCCGGAGAAGTGTCGTCTTGCCGGCACCGTTACGCCCGACGAGCGCAACGATTTCTCCTGATTCGACGGTAAAGTCAATTCCGTCCAAAATCGTCTGGCGGTCGATTTGTTTACTTAATTGCTCAACTTTCAGCATTGGCTTCCCCTACTTTCTCATATTCGGTCCGCAATACGTCGATGGCTTCTTCTAATGGCACATTCGCATAATGGCAATCAATCGCAATCTTCTTGATCGATGCGATGACCGGTTCTCTTGATGCATCATCGTCTACCCAATCTTCGGAGACGAACGTCCCGCGCCCGCGTCGCATCTCGAGGAGGCCAAGTCGCTCCAACTCCTGATACGCCTTACTGACAGTATTCGGATTGATGACGAGGTCGGTGGCAAGTTCACGCACAGACATCACTTTGTCTCCCGGTCGTAAGATGCCTCGGATGACGAGCTCTTTCGTTTGACTGACGATTTGTTCGTAAAGCGGTTCTGAACTCTTCATATCAATTTTGTATAACATGGGTCACACCCTCTCATAGTCAATGTCACTCTTTAAGTGTATTATATGTATTAGTACACGTAATTGCAATAGTATTTCGAGGGCACTTTCAGTTTACAGGGAAATGGAAATGATTTGAATAAGACTTTGGACCGAGGTTTCTCCTCGATATATGAGGTACATTGGGAAAGAGGTGACGAATGGATGAAAAAACGAATCGTGGCAGGCATTGTCGGCGGGCTTCTCGCTGCTAGCTTCTTTACGTATACGACACTTGAGAAATCCGAGGCACGAGATGCATATAGTACTTATGTAAAAGAAACGTATCAGGAACAACCCGACATCGAACTGTCACGGGATTGGAAGATGGGCGGTTATGTCGGGGAAGTCACATTGACGAAAGAACCATTCGCCGGCACTTATTTTCTCGAGACGTATGGAGACGGCTCCATCCATGACAACGTGCTCGAGACGTATTGGGAACGCGAGGCGGAGCGGACAATTCACGAACGGCTCATATCGCAAGGAATATTAAAAGAGGAAGAGACCATCCGGGCGGAGGTGCCAACCGGTGTGTCCGATGATGCGCAAGCGAACGTCACCCCGACCCCGACGTCTATCTATGAAACGAGTCCGGAAACGTATCTCGACGTCTCGATCATGTTTCATGAAGACTGGAACAACGCGGACGAACAGAAACAACGGATTCTAGACGTCATGCGTGACATCGAGCCTGACGTCTACTCGATCCATTTCTCGTTCGACGGGAAGCCGGGTGGCAATGACGACTATACGGAACGGTACATGATGTTCACGCGCGAAGCGTCTGACATCGACCCGTCATTCCTCGACGTGCGGACGATTGAGGATTTGAACGCCTACGACCGCCTTTACGGGTTCGACGAGACGACGTTCATGACAGAATATCATTTTGATGGCACTCCCATCGAAGACAAGACGACACGGTAATTTCGGTGTCGTCTTTTTTTGAGCGTTTGACTTTACAGGTAATCCGAAACGTTGTATCGTTTGACAAGTCAACGATTGATAAGTCAATTGAGAAAGGTGGGACGCAATGGACCTACGTGAAATCAGCCGATTACTTTACCAAATCAAGTTAGCGGAACAAAACGTCGCATCGTCGTTCGAACGGGAAACGGGCTTCAGCCTGACCCGCTACGAGATGCTACAAGTCGTCAAAGAACGAGGCGTTTGTTCGCAACGCGAGATAAAAGAAGAAATGAAAATCGATAATGCCGCCATCACCCGACACTTAAAGATCCTCGAAGAAAAAGGATATGTCGTCAGAGAGCGGAACGCGGAGAACCATCGTGAGATGTTCGTCCGTGTGACAGAGAAAGCAGAGCAAGACCTAAGGGATTGCGAACGAGACGAACAGGCCAACCACCTCGTCTTACAAGCCTTGTCCGCTGAAGAGATTCAACATTTATCCGGACTGCTTCAAAAATTGAACAGTCACACCTAAACAGAGAAAGAAGGAATTCACCAATGGCAACTACATTCGAAAACAATACATTCAAAGACGTTATGTTCGGTCGTAAATCAATCCGTGTCTATGACGAGAACGTGAAAATCTCACAAGAAGAGATGCTCGAGATGATTCAGGAAGCAACGACTGCCCCATCATCGGTCAACATGCAACCATGGCGCTTCGTCGTCGTCGAAAGCCCAGAAGCGAAAGAGACACTCAAGCCGCTCATCCGCTTCAACACGCGTCAAAACGATTCATCTTCTGCGATGCTCCTCATCTTCGGAGACATGGAGTGCTACGAGTACGGCGAACAAATCTACGATCAAGCCGTCGCAGAAGGCAAAATGCCACAAGAAGTTCGTGATCAACAGCTCGGCGCAATCATCCCTTACTACAAAAACCTCTCGAAACAAAAGATGAATGACATCGTGAAAATCGATGCGAGTCTCGCAGCGATGCAATTCATGCTCACAGCACGTGCACATGGCTATGACACGAACCCAATCGGTGGTTTCGAGAAAGACCAACTCGCTGAAGCGTTCGGTCTCGACAAAGACCGTTATGTACCTGTCATGATCTTGTCTGTCGGGAAAGCTGCAGAAGAAGGTTACACATCAGTTCGTCTTGACGCTCAAACAGTCACTTCATTCAAATAATTTATTAAACAATCGGAGGAATTAACCATGATCTTAGTAAACGCCACATTTGATATCCAAGCTTCACAACGCGAGAACTTCTTGCGTGACATCCAAGTTTTAATCGACTCATCAAAACAAGAAGCGGGCTGCGTCGGATATGACCTATACGAGTCAACGTCTGTCGAGAACCGTTTCGTCATGATCGAGAACTGGGAAGACCAAGCAGCTCTCGAGCAGCACAACCAAAACCCGGCCCTCATCAACTTCGCACAAAACGTCGCGAACTACGTGTCAGCGAAACCAGTCATCCAAGTAGCAGCAGTCAACTAACATGTCGACGCTCACCCTTGTGCTCGGGACATTCGTCGCTGTCGAATTCTTTTATATCTTCTATTTAGAGACGATCGCGACGGCCTCTTCCTCGACGTCACGTGTCTTCCGCATGTCGAAAGACGAGCTGACGAGAGACTCGGTGTCGGTTTTGTTCAAAAATCAAGGGGTGTATAACGGATTGATCGGGGTCGGGCTCTTATACGGGCTATACGTCTCCCCCAATCCGGTCGAGATTGTCACTATGATTCTGACATATATCATTCTCGTTGCCCTATATGGCAGTATCACGAGTGACAAGAAGATTATCCTGACACAAGGTGGGCTCGCCATGTTGACGTTGATCTCGATGGTGATGTCATGACAGAAAAAGCGTTCGACCTATTGAAAAGGTCGGACGCTTTTTTGCTTGTATCTACTATACTAAAGAAGAGGTGATGATTTTGAGATACACATGCCCATGTTGTGGCTACCAGACGTTAGAAGAAGAACCTCCAGGCACATACGACATTTGTCGAATCTGTTTTTGGGAGGACGACGGGGTTCAATTCGACGATCCCGATTATGAAGGCGGTGCGAATACGGTGTCGCTTCGACAGGCTCAACAAAATTACATCCGCTTCGGTGCGAGTGATCGGCTCTTTTGTGACGCTGTCAGAAAACCACATGAACGCGACAGAAAAGACCCAGACTGGAAACCGTATCCTAACAAGCTGACATAATAGTATAAGAGGTGACCTTAATCATTCATCTCATTGAATCTGCCTCCACATCACTTTATCTACGACAAAGAACGATTCATGAGAACATACCGCGAGCACGCACGTATCCCCCGAATAAAACATCAAGTCTTCGGGCAGTTCCGGATGGATCCATCTGAACAATGAGCCACCATGCTCTTTTAGGAACTGTGCTGTCCGATAATTCATATGGAACGAATATAGATACGCCGTATCCCTAGATAGTCTTGTCGTCTCCCATTCACTTACGATGGTTCGTTCCATCAAATCCCAACGAATCTCTTCCGTCAGTACATCCATATACGCCAGGCGCTCTTCTTCGATCTCCATTCGGCGCCTGTCTTCCACGAACGCAAAGTGAGTGCAGTGCTCAAGCAAAGTATCGATGAGCGCCTCATAGCGCTTCCCCTTTATATCCTGAGTGATCATCAGCATGCTTCAAGTCTCCTATGGCGAAGAAACAAAGATACCCGCCTCTTCCGTAATCTCAAACGAATCTTGATTCCATCTCACTTCAATCGTCCCGACTCGTTTGGGTTCTTCAACACTTCGATATAATCGCCTTACCTCCATGTCGAAAGTGAAAAAGCCACTGGACTGTTTCATATACCCTTCTTCATTCACATATGTATTTGTCTGATCCCCAATCAGCGTAAATGCGTCACAGCTCTCATCTTCACATTGTACCGAATATGTTTCCTCGAACCAGCTCACAAAGTCATCCATATCTGGACTTGTCGTATACATCGGTGTCACCCAGGCCCAAGCTACAATCAACACAATAAAACCGAAGAACAACCACTTTTTCATGCACTCTCCCCCACTTTCACTATCCAAAGTCTACCATATCCAAATCATCAAATAAAAAACCGCCCTGACCGAAGTCAGAGCGGAATTGAGTTCTTATAAGACGAAAATCGCTGCAGATACGCCGACGACACCAACGAGCGCCATCGCATATACCGGCACACGTGGCATTTCGCCATTGTTGTCGAGTGCTTTCCCGAACATGTAGAAGACGATCGGGTGTACGAGGAAAGGCATCGAGAAGATGAGCGGGATGAGAAGCGATGCTTCCGTCCCGAACATACCGCCTTGGACCGCTGCGAACAAGCCGAAGTGCGAGATCGCTGACGACTGTGCCATCGTCGTGTAATCAAATGCAATCGTGCTGAACGTCAAGATGACGAGACCACCGAAGACGGCCATCATCTGCCATCCGAACGAGAACTGCATAAGGGCTTTGACTTCTTTGAAGTCTTCTCCGTTCGCCGCACGTAAGTTTTTCAACGCGAGCGCAGTGAGCGCGAGACCGATCAAGACGATGATGGCTGTCGGCCAAATCCAGAGCGCGCCGTTGTCGGCACTGACCGCGAGGATCGAGAAGACGAAGATATGTCCGAAGAACGGGATGTTGATCATGATTGGCGCACGTTTTGCCGCCACTTGACCAAAGTCCCCAGCCGTACACGCACCTGTGAGACCACTGTGTGAAAGTGATCCCGCCATACCTGGCGCGAGATTACGGATATGACCCGTACGAGCGAACCACATGATGAGTGCGATTCCACCGAACATCCAGAACAACTGACCGAAGAAGCCGTATACGAGAATCGAGTTCATGCCTTCGATGGCGAATGCGTCACCGATTCGTGAACCACCAACCATGAAGTTGGCAGCCAAGACGACCGGAATCCCTGCGAATAGAAGCGCGCGGACAGTCGGTCCATACGTCCAGTTATGGAAGATGGCACCGAGTGCTGACGAGATCAACATTGCGAAGAAGATTTGCGGAAGTGCGATAATCGGCTGGACTGCTGTCGCAATCAAGAACGAGACGAACAAGATGACAAGCAAGAGGACTGTCTCGATGACACCTTTTTGCATGTATACTTTCTTGTCCTGAATCTGTGCTTTATGGTCGATGAGTAAGAACGACACAGCGAGACCGAGAAGCGCGAGGATTGGGTAGTAAAGCGCAATCCCCTCTGCCGTACCTGGCTCGATTGCCATACGGAAGAACCCTTCCAAACCGACGAGCAAGAAGAACGAACGAAGGATGAAGATGAACTGCGTACGTCCCGTTCCGAGGAACATCTCCTCTTTTGCAGGAACCACGATGTCTTCCATGTCGAGCTCTTGTTTGCTTAAGATCTTACGAAGTTCCTGTCCACCGACGAAGAACGAAACGACTAACGCGATGATTGTCGTCCGTGACAAGAAGTCGACGAGCGGGAATTCAGGAAGTCCCGGTGTCGCGATGCCGAGCTCGACCATACCGAAGCCGAGACCAAGACCGAAGATGACGATGACGAGGATCGGCGAGAAGCGTGTCCCAGCCACGACCATACGAGATAAAATGACCATCGGGATGATGAAGGCCATAAGCAACCAGAATTGGTTGATGAGTTGCATTTGAGATAATTGCTGTACAAGTTCCATTGACTAACCCCTAACATAATTTTTAGCACACAATATCGAAGTGTACAGGAATGAACATTGTGTGACAATAGGGTGTGATGTTTTGTAAACATTGAAAGCGGAACCAAGTGAAATTGGTCCCGCTTTCGTTATGTATTGGATTGTCTGAGACCCCAAATGCCTTTATTTCCTGTGGAATAAAAGAGGTCCTCTTTCCCGGTAAAGCTCGCTGAATCACTGGAATGCGCACGGATCTGTTTATTAACGTGCCCTTTCCAATCTTTATAGCGATCGAGTTCAAGTTGATAATAGGATTTTTCGACATACGCATAAATATCTTGTAAAGATGCCGTCCCACCATGGTGCTGGAGGGCGAATTGGATTTTGCGTAGTAATAGGCGTTTCACATTACCCCACCTTTCTACTTTTTCTTTCAATATCACTAAATCAATCAATTTGATGATCGTTGCGCTTTCCGACTGAAGTAGTAATGTAACCGAACTTCTACAATCTGGTTCACCCATTCATAAACAATCGGATTGCGGAGCTCTTCATTGAATTCGATATGTAGGCTTTCACCTTCTACATAAAACGGTCCTTTGGCAATTTTATCGAATGGCATCCGTAACAACAATTTTTCAATCCGTTGTTGATGGAAGGGTTGCTGAAAGTCTTTTGTCTTTCCATCAATCTGTTGACGATAAGGTACGCTCGTCAAGTAATCATAAAACGGATAAGCGGCATCAGATGCTTTCAAAGGAGTGTACCACATTTGTTCTCCCCGCTCTAACATGACGGACAATACAACCATCTTATAACTTGTTGTCATTCTTGTATCCTCCACTTCGTATAAAAGAGGATACATATTTTCAAAAACACTTAACTCACCGTCTGTTAACTCACCAATCTTCTTTAAAAAGCGGAAGAAGCCACCAAAGTGCTTCCTTTCGGATTGATAAGCGTCCAATGAATATTCGCCTCGTTGGATTAGTTCTAAGTAGGTAGGTCGTCTCCCTAGCTCTTCCTTCACCATGAAATAATCTCGTTCTAATAATTGATGTCGTGTCGAAGAACGAGTCATCATTTTCTTCAAAAGATCGACAGTCTCTAAATCAAATTCGATTGTACACGAAATAGGTAAATTATTTGATGTTGGAACCTTCTTCAGTGAATCTGAACCGTCTATCGTCAATAGCGCCAGTTTCTTATCAATGTTTTTATAGTTCCCAATCAAATCGATAATCGTACAATGTGTCTTTCCTGTTGATAGACGTAGTCCTCGTCCGATTTGCTGGGTGAACACTGTCAATGATTCTGTCGGACGACAGAACAATAACGTATCGATTTCAGGAATATCGACACCTTCATTAAATAGATTCACTGCAAAAATGATGTCCAATTGTCCACGCTTTAACTGAGAAATCACTTCGGTACGATCATACTCGGTCTGACTATGAAGTGCCACTGCCTGCACACCTTGTCTCCTGAAATAATCTGCCAAATATTCAGCTTGTATAACGGATGAACAAAAACCGAGCGCTCTCGATTGATGATGTTCTGCCCACGCCTTATAAATCTTCTCGGCAACACTTTCTTTTAACTGCTCTGCTAGTAATTCCTCTTGATCATAACGACGTCCATTGATTAGTCGGATTTGAGAATAGTCGATTTCATCGTATATTCCTACATAATGAAACGGGGTTAAAAACGATTTTTCGATTGCTTCTGTAAAGTGCATCTGGAAAGCAACGTTATCATCACAAAGTGCGTAGACGTCTCCCCCGTCTAAACGGTCAGGCGTTGCAGTCAAACCGAGTAAGAACTTCGGTTGAAAATAATCTAGCACCCGACGGTAAGATGGAGCCGCCGAATGATGAAACTCATCCACGATAATCAAATCGAATTGCTCCGGGTTATATTGTTCCATTCTTTGTTTCGAAGCTAATGTTTGAATCGAGGCGAACACGACATCAGCAGTTTCCTGATCTCGTGATTCACCTCCGAGTAATAATCCGGTCTTCCAGTCGATCGCCACGTTGAGGAATGACTTTTCTGCTTGTAACAAAAGTTCTTTTTGATGCGCGACGAAAAGGACTCGTTTGAATTGACGAGCAAAAAATGCACTTAAATACGTCTTTCCTAATCCAGTCGCCAAAACGAGCATCGCTTTTTTTCGACCTTCCGCCATCGTTTCTCGGAGTGCCAATAACGCTGCGTCTTGGACAGATGTCGGTGTAATCGAATCATCTTCTATGTAAACGGGAGAGTGTTCAGCGACCTCCAGCTCCTTCATTCGATCCTTTCGCGCTTCATACTCTTCTCGGTAAGGCTGTAACGAGACTGGATTCATCATTTGCGAATATTCACTATAAAATAATTCATGGAACGCGGCGATCGACTCTTCAAACACTTCCTCTGATATACTCGAAGGAATTTCAACATTCCATTCCACTCCATGATTGAGTGCACTATGTGATAAGTTCGAGGACCCCACAAAAAATGTACCGCTATTGAACGTGCGGAACAAATATGCCTTTGGATGGAACGATCTCCCCTTGGAGTGGTAGAGCCTGAGCTCGATGTTCGGGATTTCCAGCAGCATATCCAGTGCATCAGGGTTGGTGAGATACAGGTAGTCCCCCACCAAGATTCTGATTTGTGCACCGCGTTCACCCGCTTTTCTTAACGAAGCGGATAATTCTTTCACTCCCGACACTTGAGCAAACGCGACGACCATATAAATTTCAGTCGCCGCGTCTATGTGTTCTTGTAAAGGAGTGCCGAGGTTGCTCGTATGGAGTCGTAAGTCACTCATGATCCAGAACCTCTTCTAAAAATAGTCCCTTTTCAAAGCCGCCACGTTTTTGACGTTTCTCTTCACGAATTTGATTCAATTCGTCAAAGTCTGCTCCATGCATGTTCCCAAGTGTATAGACCAATTCCAAAATGTCAGCTAACTCTTCCAGCGACTCTTCATCAATGTTTGTCTCTTCATACTCTTTGATTTCTTCATAGAGTTTCAAGCGTGCTTGTTCGAAGTGTTCGGCTTGAGTAAGTTGCTTCACAATCGGTACTTTTCCTGACTCGTGAATGATTTCAGGGATGCGGTCACGAACTAGTTTAAAGTATTCACTCAAATATATCCCCCCTAAATAACACTTTATTTAAATTAATCATTTGTGTTAACAATGTTTAAAAAGACTTTACAGAATCATATAATTTTTTCAATTCTATAATATCCATATCTAAAATCGGTTCATACATAAATGAGTTAATATGAATCATTTCTGGAGTCATTATGTTCACCTTATCTAAAGTTTTTATATAGTTATTATCGCCGAATTGAATATAAACCTCATATAATCTTCTTGTTTGATTTGAAGAGGTCTCGAGCGTAGTTAAAAAGTCTTGACATGATCCATTAGTTACTTTCTTACCTAATCGCCACTCTAAATCTCCTGTATACTCAGAAATTTGTTGAATCATAAATTTTTCTGAAATCAATCGAATTCCAATCGCTAATATAATTTTATCTTCTAGATTTTGTTCTTCTATTGATATACGATCAGCAAGATTTAACACAAGCTCATACATATTGTCCGAATCTTTCAATCCGTCAATAAATTTTGAACTTCCTAAGTGCTCTTCGTATATTGATTTTAAATGAACTAGTTTAATATTTTCGGTATGCTCCTTATAGTGCAATAAACTTGTCAAAAGGAAAGAATCCTTTTCTATGCTTTGATGATTATTTATTTGTTTATCCACGCTATATTCGATTAAATTTCTAACAAAAGGAATTAATGCAATTGTATTTTTTTTATTCAATTTCTTCTTCCAAGTTACAAAAGGTTTATCTTGATAATGTTCTCTTTCAATATTAATTAAATAATCGCTTTTTCTTGCCATAAAACGATTATTACGCTTAACATTCAATCTACCTGAAACCGTTCTATAAAAATCAAAATTGTGAGATAAAATAATCATTCTAAAATTGTCTAACTCAGAAATCTCCTTTAGATATTCGATTATTGCATATTTATTTTTATAATCAAACGAGTCTGCTATATCATCTATGATTAGTAACGTCTCTCTGTTTTCAATTTTTATTTTTTCAATATCAAATATTATATTCAACAAGTACAATGCCCTTTTTTCACCCTGACTCAGAGTGTTTTGAGATTCGAGCTGTTCCCTATTTATTTTCGACCAGTTTTCAGGATTTTCATTCTCTAAGTCACCATCCCTGCAAAAAGCAAATTTAACCTGTGGAATGCTTTCACCAATAATTGCACTTCTTATATTTTCAATTTCCATTTTGTACGGTACTGAAAATCTGCTTTCAAAAATACTTAAAGCCGTTTCCCAAGGAGTTTGGTTAATTTTTGTTTCTTTAATTTTTTTTTCAAATGATTCGTAGTGTTTTACTACATTTTTTACATCCGCTTCAATCTTTTTAAAATAAGAAAGCCATAGAGTACGTTTTAATTCATTTAAATTACTTATTTTCAATTCATTAACTACTTCAGGATTGTTTTCAATCACTTCTTTCAACAAACTACCTGAAACAGTAGATAAATCCTTTTCCAATTTTTTAAATTCATTACTAGTGAAAATTTTGTCCTCCACTTTTTTAATTATTTTTTTTAATTCTGTTGTAGATTTTACCTTTAAATCTCCATTTAAAATTACAAAGTTATCATTTACAAAAAAAGATTTTTTCCCAATTTCTCTTTCAATACTTTTTAATTTACCGAGTCCAAAATGACCTTTTGAGAGAAAATTAAACTCTTGATATATTTCTTCGTTATGTAACAAAAAATCTAAGATATGTTTCTGAAAATCATCACTTAAAATTATTTTCATTGTTGATTCCGAGAATATATCCGTATATTTAATTTCTGAATAGTCTGTTTGACATGATTCTTTCATAATTTTTTCAAAATTTAACACTAGACTATTGGATTCTAGTTTTAAATCTTTAATGATTTGACTTTCAATTTCGTAAACTTTTTTACCGTTTAATATTTTAGAAACTTTTATACCTGACATTTTTTCTAGTATTTTTAAAATTTTATCTTTTTCTTGATGCAAATCTTGAAGTTCACTTTTTAAATCATTATCAATTAAAAGATCAGCTAAATTGTCAGTTTCGTAATTATTTACATACGAATTTATAACAAATATTTCATCAGGTTTTATTGTTCTACCATCAATATCTACTAAAAATTTTACAGGCTGAGTATCAAAAATCGCATCTCGTATTTCATCTGGTTTCGACTTCATTAAATATTCAAAAACTTTAGTAAATGATGTTTTCATTAATCCGTTTCGAGCATACAAAGTATTTACATTATCCTCCTCAAAATTGAAACTGTGATTAAGTTTTGATATGCCAAAGCAATTTTCAAATTGAATATTTAAATTTTTCAACGAAAATTCATTCCTCTCTTTTTCATTTTTAACTCTTATCTAATATCTATACATAATATTACATTAGTTAATAAAATAATTCCCCGTTCTTCAAATAAGAAAAAATGTATTTCAAATTAAAAATTTAAAAAATAAATCCATTTAAGCATCATATAGCAACTTTTTACTTTCATTACTTTATGACCTCAACATGTTATAGTCTCTAACATTACTCTCGATTCAACATCCTCTCATCTATTTTCCCCATTTTGTCCTGTACTCCTTTTGAAACCAAGATAAAAATTTATCCAGCTATCTAAAGGAAAGTTTTCCCTCTAATCTGATAATAGTCAGAATATTACGTCCTCTTACATATTTTCACTAAATATTAGGTAAAGGAGAGAATTTACGGTATGGCTTATCACTTCACATGCGAACACTTAACAAAACGATTTGATACGGGTGACGTCAAAACGGTCGCCTTGCAAGACATCAACCTCCGCTTCGAGCACGGGGATTTCATCTCCATCATCGGGCCATCGGGGTCTGGGAAATCGACGCTCCTCAGTCTGATCGGTACACTCGACCGTCCGACGGAGGGCACGTTGCTCTTCAACGACGAACCGATCTCGACGCTCTCTGCAAAACAGCTCGCGGACTTCCGCTTCGAGAACATCGGCTTCATCTTTCAACAGTTCCATCTCATCCCGACACTGACAGCGCTTGAGAACGTCATGTCCCCGCTCTTCGGACGAAAAGTTGATTACGACGTCCACGAACGTGCGCTTGAACTGTTGAAAGAGGTCGGTCTCGCTGACAAGGTCGATTCGTTACCGTCCCAACTGTCAGGCGGTCAGCAACAACGCGTCGCCGTCGCCCGTGCCCTCATTCATCGCCCGAAATGGCTCCTCGCCGATGAGCCGACGGGGAACCTCGATACACATACGGGTGACGTCATTTTTGATCTATTAATCCGATTGAATCGGGAGAACGGATGTGGCGTCCTGTTCGTCACCCATGACCCGGAACTCGCTGACCGAGCCAACCGAAAAATCGAGATGCGCGACGGGCAGGTCGTTGCCATGAGCGACGTCCATCATGCTTAAGTTCATTTGGAACTCGTGGTGGCGGAATAAAGAACGGTTCATCCTGCTCATGGTCGGGATGCTCATCGTCAGTACCGGGCTCAGCTACCTTCTCGGCGTGACCCAGGCGAATAACGGGACCGTCGTCAACGAGCTACAGAAGCGTTGGGACTCGTCTTATCACATCGTCGTCCGTCCGGAAGGCAGCAGAAGCGTGACGGAAGATTTGAACTTGCTCGAGCCAAACTATATGAGCGGACTCGAAGGTGGGATCACGCGCGAACAATACGAGTCGATTCAACAGATTGCCGACATCGATGTCGCAGCACCGATTGCCATGATCGGGTCGACTTATTCGAGTTCGTTCACGCAAACGCATACGTTTGATAAAGCGGGTCTCTATCGCCTCAAGATGAATACGCTCATCGATACGGGCATTGAAAAAATCAATGACTTCCAAGACTTGAAAGCCTACTTTTGGGTTGGCTGGATGCCAAACGGTGATTCCACTCACATCGGCATCGGCCCGACCGCCCTATATGAAGAATTCCCACTTAGTTACGGAAGTGATGTCATGCTCGCCGGGATTGACCCGGTCGCCGAAGCGAAACTCGTCGGGTTAGACGATGCCGTACAAGCGACAGCGTTCAGTCGTTACTTCAATGAAGAGGATGTCCCAGAGCCTTACGATGAAGACATCACGACAATTCCGATTTTGATGAGTACAAAAGACTACGTCGATGCCTCGATCAACTACACCATCGAAGAAGTCGATGCCGATACGAGCGACCAAGAAGCGTTTATCAAAACCTATCTCGAGAAAGGGAAAGGGGAGTATCTAGATAGCTTGAAAGGCACGAAAGTCGCCTCATACGACTTTACAGCCCAACAAATGCACGACAATATCACAAAGCACATTTTAGAAGGAACACCACAGCCGCAAGACCCTCGTGTCACGGTTGACTACACTTGGCTTTCCGAGAAAGCGTCACCTCTTGTTTATGAAGGTGTGACGAGCCCGTTCCCGAAACGTTGGCCGTATTCGTATCAAATCAAACCGTTCCTCGCTGAGGGTCAAGTGAAGTATGGGCAAGAAAGTATGTATCGTAAGTCCAATTTATACGCAGAAGACCTCAACGATGTGCCGAAAGTGAGATATAACTACATCGGACTATTCGACCCATCGAAACTGAAGCTGTCAAAAGATCCGTTGACGGAACTTCCGATGGAGACGTATTTCCCGGCAAGCGCTGAATGGGTCATGAACTCGAAAGACGAGCCGGTCAACCCACCGACGACCGTCAAACCGACGAACAACCCGTATAGCTTCTTGACGAAACCACCATCTATGTTGACGACACTCGATGCGGCGTTCGCCATCGCCGGTGACAAGGCCATCTCGGCCATTCGCGTCAACGTGAAAGGCGTGGACGTCTTGAACGAAGAAAGTGAAGCGAAGCTCCAAGCAGTCGCGAAGGAGATCGAGGACAAGACCGGTCTCATCACCGACGTCACGCTAGGCTCATCTCCACAATACGCCGTCACCTATCTTCCCGGCTTAAAAGGAGAAAGTTCGCTCGGTTGGATTCAGCAGCCATGGATTAAGATCGGGTCGTCGATCACGATTTTCCAGGAAGCGAAACTCGGCTTCTCCGGTGTCGTCGCGAGCGTCATCCTCGTCGCGATGCTGTATGTGTTCAGCTCGAACATCATCATGTTGTACGCACGGAAGAAAGAATTCGCCATCCTCTTGTCGCTCGGTTGGCGTCCGAGTCAACTGTCGAAACTGTTATTCTTAGAAGCCACGATCCTCGGGTCGATGGTCGCGCTCATCTCGTGGATGATTCTCGGGACATTCCTTTGGACAGCAGCAGGCTCGACATCGATTACCCGTATCTTATTGATTGGCTTAGCCGGTCTCTTGATTTACTGGCTCGGGACACTCATCCCGATCCGACTCGTCCGTCGCATCAAGCCATATGAAACGATGCAGTCCGGTGAAGTCTCAAAAGGGCGACGCCTCGGCCGTTCTCGCTCAAGCGTCGGCATGAGCTTGAACCAACTCGTGACGTATTGGCCACGGACGTTGTTGTCGATTCTTGCCATCGCCTTACCGACGAGTCTCTTCGGCTTCTTCTTGTTCGTCACGTTCCGTCTCCAAGGTGTCTTGTATACGACGTGGATTGGGGAGTTCGTGGCACTTGAAGTCGGGACGATGCACTACGTCGCCATGGGGGTCGCCTTACTGATTGCGATGCTCACGACGACCGAGATCATGTGGCAAAACGTCTCTGAACGAAAACCACAACTCGCTGTCTTGAAAGCGCTCGGTTGGCAGAACACGTCCATCCGTCGTCTCGTCTTGACAGAAGGCGCATTGACCGGGTTCTTCGCCGGACTACTCGGTGTGACGTTCACCATCATCATCGTCACGATCATGTATCAACAGTTCCCGACGTCAGAGCTACCATTCTTGTTTGCGACCATCCTCATCCCAGTCGTGACAGGCGTCTTAGGTGCACTGCTTCCTGCCGAACGTGCTGTCCGCATCACACCGGCTGAAGCCATCGGTGGGCATGTGGTCAACCAAAAACAAGTTGAGAAACGCTTCCGCTTCGTCCTCGGAACGACAGCGACGGCACTCGTCGTCGGAATCATCAGCTTGTTCGTCTTTACGTCACCAGAAGTCAAGCCGGTCACGGAAGAGGCGAAATCGACACCAGCACCGACCGCACAGACGACGGGTGCGAAACAGGCCGACTTGAAAGACACGAAACCGAAAGAAGCCAAAGCCACCACACCGAAAGAAGATGACCTTCAAAAAATCATGAACCTCGGCACGTTCCAAACGTTTATTGGGGATCCAAAAATGAAGAAACGTGAATTCCAAGTGGGTGAACCTGTTTACGCCTCTCCGGACGGAACCGAACCGGAAGATGGCAAACGATTCGTCAGCCTACCGATCTCGTTGTATGACAAAGATAAGGGCTATGGTGGCTATGCGGACTATCGTCCGAACGGATTCCGCATGTACACGCCAGATGGCACAGAGTACAGTCCGGTCGACATGGTCAACCACAATAAGAAAGCGTTCCAAGGCGGCTTCCGTTACAAGCCAGGCGAGAAGTCCGAAATTGATTTAGTCTTCCTCGTTCCAGAGAATGAGAAGACACTCGTCTTGTTCGCTTCGAGTGATGCCATGCCGAAGACCTATACCGTCAAAATTGATGTTCCATAAACGAAACAACGTCGCCCCGGAGCCGAGGCGACGTTGTTTTTATTCGGCTTCTTCTACGATTTCGACACGTACCCCCGTGTCCCCGACTTTCCCTAAATCTTCTACGGTCGGGTCTTCATACGCCAGGACATGAAACTCTTGCTCGATTGTACGGATGACGTAATGTGAGAGCGTCCCCCGCTCGTTGTTCACTCGATTTGTTCCCATCCTTTCATGTACGTAT
This sequence comes from Exiguobacterium sp. s129, assembly GCF_018617585.1. Lineage (GTDB taxonomy): Bacteria > Bacillota > Bacilli > Exiguobacteriales > Exiguobacteriaceae > Exiguobacterium > Exiguobacterium aestuarii_A. Next base: position 9,093 of record NZ_JACSKL010000004.1, on the reverse strand, counting down.
GACATGAAACGAGAAGTCGTCAGCTTCACGATTGGGTGGTCGTTCCATAATCCTTCTTCCTTCAGACCGTGCTCTTCAAGTGTTCCAAGAAAGAGCGCATACTGTTCGAACCGAATCCGGATACGGTCGCGCTCAGCGTCCCATGTGAGAAGCATCGTCGGGTCCGAAGCTCCAAAGAACGTCCACTCTAGAGGATAATACGCCTCATTTTTCATTTGAAAGGATTCCGTGTCGAGTACGTAATCCGTTGCCGCCATGAGATTGTGTAGATCAATCATTCATTCGCCCCCTAATCAAAAAGGCGATGCCTCACGACATCGCCTTTCTCCTCAATAAAAGATATACCATAGCGCCGCTGCCACTAAGAACAGCCCGGCCCCGATGAACAAGATTTTTGCCAATCGTTCGTATACCATGTCTTCACCTCACCAATGCCGCGCCGACGACGAGGGAGACCCCAATCGACAGCAAGAATGCCAACAACCCGACGGCGATATTTCCTTTTTGAATCTCGTCGTTCACCTTCAGCGTCGGTGTCAAAAATTCAAACAACCAATATGTCGCGAGGAGCAAGATGAAGCCGAATCCTCCACCGACGAAGATGTCGATCGTGCTATCGTGATAGCTCTCGACCACACGAAAGATGTTGGCGAGACCGACAATCTTCCCACCTGTCGCCAAAGCGACAGCGATATTTCCTTTTTGAATCTCGCGCCAGTTGCTGTATGGCGTCGTCACCTCGAAGATGGCAAGACCGACGATAATCATCAGTCCCGCCATCGAATAGAGGCCGAACGACTCCAGCATGACGGCAAACGTAATCGTACCCATTCCCGACTCCCCTTACTTCAGTTCGACGACCGTGACACCGAGTCCACCTTCGCCCATTCCTCCTGGGCGTTGGCTCTTCACGTGACGATGTCCTTTTAAAAATTCTTGTGTCGCCTGACGCATCGCTCCTGTACCTAAACCATGGATGATGCGGACGTTGTCATAGCCCGACACGAGTGCTTCATCGATATACTTATCTAGACGCATGAGCCCCTCTTCGACACGGACGCCGCGGAGGTCGAGCTCGGACTTCGTCGAACTCTGACGTTTGAGCGAGCTTCCTTTCGACTGAAGTGGCTTCTCTTTCGATGGACCAATCTTCTGAAGGTCGTCCGCTTTGACGTTCACTTTCATGATGCCGACTTGGACGTTGTACTCATTGTCGTTAATTTGTTTCACGATGTAGCCTTTTTGGTTGAACGTCGTCACTTTCACTTCTTCGCCTTTACTGAACGTACGTTTCTGTTGGGCTTTTTGTTTCACTTTTTGGATCTTTTTCTCTTGAAGTGTCGGTTTGGCCGACTCGAGCTCTTTCTTCGCCGCGATAATCTCGTGCTCTTTGACGATGCCCTGCTCCCGAAGCTTCTTCAAGCGGTCGATGACTTCGTTCGCCTGACGCTTCGCCTGTTCGACGGCCTTCTCGGCTTTCGCCTCGGCCGCACTGTACAAGTTGTCGCGTTCGCGTTCGAATTCGGTCATCTTCGCCTCAAACGCTGCTTGCTCTTCTTCGAAGTCATGGCGTTTGACGATGAGTTCTTGCTCGAGCTGTTCGGCGCGTTGTTTCGCCGCTTCGAGCTCGTTGATCATCGATTCGACCGACTCGGCGTCACTACCGACGTGGCTTCGTGCCTTGTCGATGACTTGCTCGGATAGTCCGAGGCGACGGCTGATCTCGAAAGCGTTCGAGCGACCCGGTACACCGATCAAGAGGCGGTACGTCGGGCTGAGTGATTCGATATCAAACTCCATCGAGGCGTTCATGACGCCTTCACGGTTATAGGCGTATGCCTTCAGTTCCGAGTAATGCGTCGTCGCCGCGACACGTGCCCCGCGACGCTTCACTTCATCGAGAATCGCGATGGCGAGGGCGGCCCCTTCTTGTGGGTCCGTCCCGGCACCGAGCTCATCGAAAAGGACGAGTGACATGAAGTCGATCTTGTCGAGCATGCCGACGATGTTCGTCATGTGCGAGCTGAACGTCGAGAGACTCTGTTCGATTGATTGCTCATCACCGATATCGGCATAGACGGCGTCAAACACAGAGAGCTCTGTTCCGAATTCTGCTGGCACGTAGAGGCCTGACTGCACCATCAACTGGAGGAGTCCAATCGTCTTCAACGTGACCGTCTTCCCGCCGGTGTTCGGTCCTGTGATGACGAGCGACGTATAGTCTTCCCCGAGCTCGACCGTGATCGGCACGACCTCATCTTTCGGGATGAACGGGTGACGTGCTTGTTTCAACTTGATCTCACGGTTGTCGTTCAACTTCGGCTCGGTCGCTTTCATCTCTTGTCCGTAAGCGACTTTCGCAAAGATAAAGTCGAGTTCGGCCAACACGTCGAGGTTCGTCATGATCGCATCATGGACCCCACCGACTTCGTTCGAGAGCGCGCTCAAAATCCGATCGATCTCGGCGCGTTCCTTCAAGCGAACTTCTTGAATCTCGTTGTTGATCGAGACAATCGCTTGCGGCTCGATGAAGAGCGTCTGACCAGAAGCCGACTGGTCATGGACGATCCCGCCGAACGCCTGGCGATACTCTTGTTTGACCGGAACGACATAGCGGTCGTTTCGAATCGTGACGATGGCGTCTGAAAGCATCTTCGCGTTGTTGCGGAGGATGTTGTCGATTCGTGAACGGACACTGCCTTCATAGCTTCGGAGCTGTGTCCGAAGTCCCCGAAGTTGTGAGCTCGCCGAGTCTTGGACCGTCCCTTGGTCATCGATCGCATGACGAATCGACTGTTCGACTTCGATGAGCTTCGTCAACTTGTCCGCATACTCATCCAGACGTGGGATCCGAATCTCTTCGTTGTCCTCGTGCAGCTTCTCAAAGAAGTTCTTCACTTGACGCCCACCATACATGACAGCCGCGACGGCGAGCAGTTCGCTCGTCGAGAGGACCGAGCCAATAGCAGCCCGCTTCACTTCCGCGCGGACGTCTGTGAGTCCACCGAGCGGCAGACGATCTCGGAGACGCACGACCTCGGTCGCTTCTTTCGTCACATTCAAATTCGAGAGTACCCGGTCGTACGAGTAGTCCGGTTGCATCTTGAGCGCCAAATCTTTCCCGAGCGAGCTCGACGCGTGTCCGGCAAGCTGTTGGCGCAATTTTTCATATTCTAATACGCGTAACGCGTGATCCATCTAGCATGTTCCTTTCTATCGCTTCGCCGCAAAGAACGCCTTGGCGTCTTCAAACGAGAAGCAGTTGATAATATCCGATGGTTCGAGATAGGCTTTCCGTGCGTGTAACACGCCGAGTGCCATATCTTCCATCATGTCTGGGTGGTGTGTGTCGGTGTTGATCATTACTTTGACGCTCGCCGCCTTCGCCTTCTTGAGCGTCGATGCCGTCAAATCGAGACGGTTCGGGTTCGCGTTCAATTCGAGCGCCGTCCCCGTCTCTTTTGCGAGGGCAATCAACTTGTCCTCGTCAATCGGATAGCCGTCGCGACGACCGATGAGTCGTCCTGTCGGATGCGCGATCACGTTGACGTATGGTGAACGGCAAGCGTTCTCGAGACGTGCCATGATCTCGTCGACGGTTTGGTCCATCTTCGAGTGGATGGAGGCGACGACATAGTCAAGCGTCTCTAAAAATTCTGGTTCATAGTCGAGCGTCCCGTCAGGACGGATATCCATCTCGACACCACGCAACACGTTCATCTCATGTGTCTTCGCGGCTTCGCGGATCTCCTCACCTTGTGCCTCGAGTCGTTCTTCCGTCAAGCCATTGACGAACGTCAAATACTTCCCGTGGTCGGTGATGGCCATCCACTCATAGCCGCGCCCTTTCATCGCCACGACGATCTCATCGACGGTCAACTTCCCGTCCGACCAGACCGTGTGCATGTGCGCGTCTGCCTTGATGTCCTCAAGCGTGACCAGTTTCGATAAGTCGTGCTCGAACTCAGCGTGTCCTTCCCGAAGTTCAGGCGGGATGAACGGGAGACCGTACCGTTCGAACAGTTCTTCTTCCGTTTCCGGTTGCCACAGCCCGTCTGCCGTTTCGACTCCGTACTCCGAAATCGACTCTCCTTTTGCTTTCGCGAGTTGGCGCATGCGGACGTTGTGGTCTTTTGAGCCTGTGAAATGATGGAGTGTCGCGGCGAATGCGCCCGGCTCGACCATACGGAAGTCGACCGACACCATTTCCTCACGTTCGAGGACGAGCGATACTTTCGTCTCCCCTGCCGCGATCACTTCATTGATGAACGGTAAAGCGAGTAGTTTCTCCCGAAGCGCGATCGGCTCCTCGGTCGCAATGATAAAGTCGAGGTCTTTACACGTCTCTTCTGCCCGGCGGAAGCTTCCCCCGACGGAATGACGTAAGACGAGCTCTTCTTTCTCCAACACGTCGTTGATCTCTTCGACAATCGGTCGCATGACCGCATAGGCCAATCGTTCCGGACGCGACTCGAGGTTCTTCGCTGCGGCGAGTAGCTTCTCGACACTTTTCGCTCCGAATCCCGGGAGCGATGCCGCCGTCCCGTCTTCAAGCACGCGGATGAGGGACTCTAAATCGACGACCCCGACTTCACGGAGTTTGGCGAGTTTCTTCCCGCCGAGCCCTTGAATTTTCAAAAGCTTCATCAAGCCGAACGGGATTTCTTCTTGCAGTGCTTCGAGTACTTCACTTCGACCTGTATCGCGATACTCTTCAAGGACGGCCGCCGTTCCTTTGCCGATGCCTGAGATGGACGTCAAGTCGTCGATATCCTCGAGCTCGAGGTCTGTATTCTCTAGAGCCGTTGCGGCCTTACGGAACGCATTGATTTTAAACGGGTTCTCCCCTTTGATCTCCATATATTGCGCGATCTTCTCGAGCAACATCATCGCTTCTACTTTATTCATATGCTTCCCCCTCTTCACACAGAAAAGACCGAGATACAAGCACTAGCTTGCATTCCGGCCTGTCGTGTCACAACATCTTATTTGAAAACCAATCTGATAGATATGGCGTGTCTTGAATGATAAATGTCGCAAGCGACGAATTGTCGACAGCATTTTGAACGCCTGCCATCGGCACGAACGCAATCACCCAAAGGATGAAGAATGTGATGACATACGCCTCGAAGAATCCGAGGACTGCTCCGATCAACCCTTTTAATTGGCGCAAGATCGGCAAGTCTGTCAAGAAGTCGAGCATCGCCAAGATGAGATGCAAGACAAGTTTCGTGATGAGGAACAAGACGACGAACCAAAAGACGTTATAAAACGTCATCTCAATCCCTGAAAGCGAGTTGAGGTCCAAGACGCCGCCAGGGAGCGTTCCATCAAGCTGAGATGGATACGGGATCCAGAGCTTGAACGCTTCGGCTAAATCTTTATAGTACGTGTTGGCGACGAGAAAACTGATGATGAGCGCGACCCAATGGCCGAGCTGTAGAATCGCGCCACGACGGAAGCCGTTGACGATTCCAATAAACAAGAAAAACAGTATAAGTAGCGTAACCATGGATTGATTTATTCTCCCATATTTCGTTTAGTTTTGACGTGGTCGCTCGCGATTTGAATCGCAGCCAAGACCGCTGCCTGACGAGCATCTAAATGAGGGGATTGTTCACGAATCTCGCGGATCTTACTGTCGACCAAAAAGCCTACTTCCCTCACATGATCAGCGGGTTCTTCGCTCACGATCGTATAGTCTTGACCCGCAATGTGAATCGTTGTTCGTTGTAACTGCACGCGCACCCCTCCTTTACGTCTGTCAGCATTAATCATAACATCGTTTTTATATTAGGAAAAGGAGAAGCCCCTTCCCTTGATATGTACAACATTTTCTATTACCCTTCTATGAAGTTGTCAAACGTCTTTCTTCAGGAAAATTGCAAGAGATGGTGGCATCATTTCGTGAAATGTGCGAAAATATCAACTATTCAAACAAACAGAAAGGGTGATTGATTTGAAATTACGCATTGGCCTTTTAGGTCGCATCATCATCGCGATCGCTTTCGGGATTCTGCTCGGGAGCATCGTACCAGAAAGTCAGAACTGGATCGTTCGGACGTTTGTGACGTTCAACACGGTCTTCGGGCAGTTCTTAGGCTTCGCCATCCCACTGATCATTCTTGCTTTCATCATCCCAGGAATCGGGGAACTTGGTAAAGGAGCAGGAAAGTTAGTCGGACTTACAGCACTCATCGCTTATGCTTCAACAGTTGTCGCAGGGACGCTCGCATACTTTGCAACGAGCAACTTGTTCCCTCAAATTTTGTCATGGTCGACAGAAGGAGCCGAAAACCCAGAAGAAGCCTTATTGAAAGGGTTCATGGAATTTGAGATTCCACCGGTATTCGGTGTCATGACCGCACTCATTTTAGCTTTCGTCATCGGGATCGGGATTGCCGCGATCGAAAGCAAACGGTCACTCGACCTCGCCATGGATTTCCGCGATATCATCGAGCTCTTAATCAGTAAAGTCATTATTCCATTACTCCCATTCCACATCGCCGGAATTTTCATGAACATGACGTACGCTGGTCAGGTCGCTGAGATCCTCTCGGTGTTCTCACTCGTCTTCGTCACAATCATCGTCCTTCATTTGACGATGCTTATGATTCAATACTCAATCGCAGGTGGTCTCAACAAAGAGAATCCGTTCAAGTTGCTCAAGACGATGATGCCGGCTTACTTCACAGCTATCGGGACGCAATCATCGGCTGCGACGATTCCAGTCACGCTTCGCCAAGCGAAGTTGAACAACACGGATGAGGGTGTCGCAAACTTTGTCATCCCGCTCTCGGCAACGATTCACTTGTCAGGCTCGACGATCACACTCACGTCAGTCGGTGTCGCACTCATGTACTTGAACGGCATGCCGATGTCTTACGCGATCGTCCTTCCATTCATCCTCGCACTCGGTGTGACGATGATTGCAGCACCTGGTGTTCCAGGTGGAGCCGTTATGGCATCGCTCGGATTGTTCGGCTCGATCCTCGGGTTCGACGCGACGATGCAAAGCTTGGTCATCGCACTCTACTTGGCGCAAGATAGCTTCGGGACAGCTACAAACGTCACAGGTGACGGTGCCATCGCAAAAATTATCCACTACTTCAAACACAACACGAAACTTCTCGACAACACAGCGTCGAAACAAGAAGATATCGCATAACGTACAACGCATAAACGGGCAAGCCATCAGGTTTGTCCGTTTTTGTCTACATCGAATAGGAGAGATACATATGGAATGGATTGAATGGAAAGACCCGAATCACTTCGCTGACCGCGTCATGGACGCATTGTTAAAAGAAGAAGCCAAGAACAGCTTAATGATCGGCGTATTGAATAACGTGATTCAAGGCGTTTATGAGGCGTTTCATCAATTTACCGTCGAAGAGAATGGTGAACTCCTCGCCATCCTCCAAGTGACACCACCCCATCCGCTCCATTACATCGTCGTGGACTCGGAACGAGAGGAAGAACTCCCCGCTTTCATCATCCCGCACCTTCTCGAAAACGAGATCCCATTCATCGAGGTGGTCTCAGAACGTAAGCAAGCCGAACGGTTCGGGAAAGCGTGGCAAGAAATCACATCTGGGACGAGTGAGATGTTCATGTCACAAGGTCTTTATCGACTCGACGAGGTGGAAGACATCGAGATGGCGAACGGTCACATGCGAAAAGCGACAACAGCTGATCAAGCACAACTCGAAGCCTGGTATAGCGCCTTTGAAGCCGAGTCGGGACTTCGTTCGTCACCACCTGAAAAAGTGACGAAAGCAATCGACACGATGCTCAAGAATGATGACGCCGTGTTCTGGGAAGTCGATGGACAGCTTGTATCGTGTGCGAAACGCTCACGTCCGACCGAGAACGGTATCACTGTCTCCTTCGTCTATACGTCACCTGACGCACGTGGAAGAGGTTATGCGCGAAGTCTCGTTGCAGACCTTAGCCGCCAGTTACTCGAGACGAAATCGTTCTGTGTCCTCTATACGGACTTGACGAACCCGACCTCAAACAAAATCTATCAAGAAGTCGGGTATGAACAGATCATGGACTCTGCCTGGGTCCGACTCGCTAGATGAAACGAATCGCCTCCCCTATACTATTAGGTGGAGGCGATTTTTCATGGCTAGATTCCGAATTGTTTTACGTGCACTTGGCGTGGCACTCCTTCTTTATATGTTAATCGTCGGTGGACAGAGCGTCCTTGATGACCCGAACATCGATACGCTATGGCTCAGTGTCATCGGTGCCGCACTCCTGACGTTTATCGTGTATCAGGCAACAAAAAAGTGATCGACGCGTTCGTCGATCACTCAGCTTGTTGACAAATAACATGTTCGAACTCGTCCTTCCGGCGCCCACGCTTTCCGCAGGCAATCCCGGAGCCGCATCGCGACTCAAGTCGCTGCTGGGTCTCCGTCGGATTGCTTTCCTGCAGGAGTCGGGGCGCCGTGGGACGAGCCACACGAATGGTCGCCACCTTTGGCGGCCATTTGTCTTTTTCTGAGGCCTCGACGGCCGAAGAAAAAGCCCGATACATACTTCGAACCGGTCCAAACGGGGAAGTAGGTAGGTAAACGCCACGTCCGCCCGTCATCAAAAGGAGGAACCCGATATGTATCGCGCCCATCCCGAGAAACGACATGAACCGATCCAGTCGAAGACCACGTTGGACCAGCTGGTCCCGCAGGATCATCTCGTCCGGCGACTCGACCGCCACATCGACTTCTCGATCGTGCATCGTCTATGCGCCCCGCTCTATTCGAACACCGGCACGCCCGGCATCGACCCGGAGATCATCATCAAGATCATCCTACTCGGCCCCCTGTTCAACATCCGTTCCGTGCGCCAGACCGTGAGGGAGGTTCAGACGAACCTCGCCTATCGCTGGTTCCTCGGTCTCGGCATCGACGAGAAGGTGCCCGACCATTCGACGATCAGCCAGGCCTACCGCCGACGCTTCCAGGGAAACGACGTGTTCCAGAAAATCTTCGAGGACATCGTCCGACAGGCGGAATCCCACGGGCTCGTCTCCGGGCGCATCCTGATCACGGACTCCACGCACATCCGGGCGAACGCGAACAAGAA